>NZ_JBSFJC010000013.1:0-93229 GCF_053597855.1 Kitasatospora sp. NPDC001225 | reverse complement strand
GCCCAGGGCCTCGGCGGGGTCGGCGGGGCCTCCGGGTGCGTAACCGCGCAGGTCCGCGTAGAGCTGGCCGTCCGGGAAACGGCCGGCCAGGCCACAAAGCCATGAAACTCCGGCCGCGGCGGACCCGGTCGGTGTCGGAGGGGTCGGCGAGCCAGGCGGCCGCCGAGGCTCCCGCGGCCGCTCCGGCCGAGGGCGCCCCGCCGGTGCGGGCGGACCGGCCGCGGCGGACCCGGTCGGTGTCCGAGGGGTCGGCCAGTCAGACGGCCGCCGAGGCTCCCGCCGAACCGGCCGCCGAGCCGACGGCCGAGCCCGCGGCTCCCGTACGGCCCCGGCCTTCCGACGCGCCCCGGTCCTCCGACGCGCCCTGGCACAACCCGGTGCCCGCCCACGAGGAGAAGCCGTCGGGCGAGAAGCCGGGCGAGCCCGCTGAACCCGTTGAGCCCGCTGAGCCGGGCAAGCCGGTCGAGCAGAAGGACGAGACCTCGGCCGGACCGGCCGACCAGGACGGAGAAGGCGCGTGAACCTGCTCGACACGGTGCTGCGCTGCGTCGCCACCCTCGTCGTCTTCCTGGTCCTCCCGCTGGTCATCGGCCAGACCGAGCACAAGGTCATGGCGCACATGCAGGGCCGGCTCGGCCCGATGTACGCGGGCGGCTTCCACGGCTGGGCGCAGCTCGTCGCGGACGGCGTGAAGTTCGCGCAGAAGGAGGACATCGTCCCGGCCGGGGCGGACCGCCGGGTCTTCCAGCTGGCGCCCGCCGTCTCGCTGCTGCCGTACCTCTTCGTGCTGCTGGCGATCCCGGTCGGCCCGGACGGCTTCGTCGGCCAGGCGATCGACGCCGGGCTGTTCTTCGTGCTCGCCGTGATGGGCGTCGGCGTGATCGGCAAGCTGATGGCCGGCTGGGCCTCGGCGAACAAGTTCTCGCTGCTCGGCGGCCTGCGCACGGCCGCGCAGCTGATGTCGTACGAGCTGCCGCTGGTGCTGGCGGCGGCCTCGGTGGCGATGGCCGCCGGCACGCTGTCGCTGCCCGGGATCGTGGACGCCTGGGAGTGGTACTGGCTGCCTTGGCAGCTGATCGGGGCGTTCGTCTTCTTCACGGCCGGTCTGGCCGAACTCCAGCGCCCGCCGTTCGACATGCCGATCGCCGACTCGGAGATCATCTTCGGCGCGTACACCGAGTACACCGGCCTGCGGTTCGCCCTGTTCCTGCTGTCCGAGTACGTGGGCATCCTGGTGGTGTCCGCACTGACCGCGGTGCTCTTCCTGGGCGGCTGGCACGGCCCGCTGCCGGACCAGCTCGGCTGGCTCTGGATGCTCCTCAAGACCTTCGCGCTGGCCTTCGTGGTCATCTGGCTGCGGGTCACCTACCCGCGTCTGCGCGAGGACCAGCTGATGCGTTTCGCGTGGACGGTGCTGATCCCGCTCGCGCTGGTCCAGCTGGCCCTCACCGGCATCATCAAGGTGGCGATCTCATGAGTTTCCCCGGTATCGGGCTCGCCAAAGGCCTGGCCGTGACGCTGCGGACGATGACGAGGAAGAGCGTCACCGCGCAGTACCCCGACGTGCAGCCGGTGCTGCCGCCGCGTTCGCGCGGCGTCATCGCGCTGCTGGAGGAGAACTGCACGGTCTGCATGCTCTGCGCGCGCGAGTGCCCGGACTGGTGCATCTACATCGACTCCCACAAGGAGACGCTGCCGGCCGCCGAGCCGAACGCCCGGGCCCGCACCCGCAACGTGCTGGACCGGTTCGCCATCGACTTCTCGCTCTGCATGTACTGCGGGATCTGCATCGAGGTCTGCCCCTTCGACGCGCTGTTCTGGTCGCCGGAGTTCGAGTACGCGGAGACCGACATCCACGAGCTGACCCACGAGCGGGAGAAGCTCCGCGAGTGGATGTGGACCGTCCCCGCGCCGCCGGCGCTGGACCCGGCGGCCGAGGAGCCCAAGGAGATCGCCACCGCGCGCAAGGCCGCGGACAAGCTGGCGGCCGCCGCCGCGGCGGCCCTCGAGGAGAAGGGTGACGACGCGTGACCGGTGCCACCACGCTTCTCGCGGCGACCGGCTCCCTGGAGCCGGCCGCCCGTTCGTTCCTGTCCCCGACCGGGCAGGAGATCGTCTTCCTGCTGGTCGGGATCGCCGTGCTCGGCTCGGCCGTGGTCTCGGTGACCACCCGGCAGCTGGTGCACGCCGCGCTCTGGCTGGTGGTCGCGCTCGGCGGGCTGGCGGTGGAGTTCCTGCTGCTCACGGCCGAGTTCATCGCCTGGGTGCAGGTGCTGATCTACCTCGGCTCGGTGGTCGTCCTGGTGCTGTTCGGGCTGATGCTCACCAAGGCGCCGATCGGGCGCTCGCCGGACGCCGACTCCAAGAACCGCTGGGTGGCCCTGGTCGTGGCGCTGGCCGCGGCCGGGACGCTGGTCACGCTGGTGGTCGACGCCTTCCGGACCTCCTGGATCGACCTCGGCCAGGGCGGCGGCTCGGCCGCCGTCACCGGGGCCAGCCTGTTCCGGCACTGGGTCCTGCCCTTCGAGGCGCTGTCCGTGCTGCTGCTGGCGGCGCTGGTCGGCGCGATCGTGCTGTCGCGCGGCTCGGGGCGGCGGGTGCCGCCGCCCCGGGCGGGCAGGCTGCGCGCCGGGCGGCCGGTCGGGTCCAACGGGACGGTCGCCGCGAACGCGGCCGCGAACGTGAACGCGACGACTACGGCCGCTCCCGCTGCTCCGCCCGCGCCGTCCGCGCCGTCCGCGCCGTCCGCGTCGGAGGAGAGCTGATGCACCTCGCCTACCCCGCCGTCCTCGCCGCGCTGCTGTTCAGCGTCGGCGTGTACGGCGTGCTCGCCCGGCGCAACGCCGTCCTGGTGCTGATGTCCGTCGAGCTGATGCTCAACGCCGTCAACCTCAACCTGGTCGCCTTCGACGCGTGGCTGCGGGACTCGCTGCACGCCGGGCAGGCGCTCACCCTGTTCACCATCACCGTCGCCGCCGCCGAGGTCGGGCTGGGGCTCGCCATCGTCCTGCTGCTGTTCCGGGCCCGGGGCACCGCGGACATCGACCGGGCCACCGCGCTCGGCGACCCGGGCGAGGCGCTCGCCGTCGAGGAGACGCCGGTCGGCGCCGGGACGCCGACCGGAGCCGAGGCACTGAAGGGCCAGGCCGCCGCATGAACCTCGCCCTGCCCGCACTCGTCCCCGCGCTGCCCGCGCTCGGCGCCGCCGCGACCCTGGCCGTCGGCCGGAAGGCGCCCGGGCTGGCCCGGCCGCTGGCGATCGTCCCGGTCGCCGTCGCGGCCGTGCTCGCCCTGGTGGTCGCCCTCCAGCTCGGCACCGGCCGGACCCTGGACGCCGGCACCCGGCTCACCCCGACCGGCGGCCCGGACATCACGCTCGGCCTCCACCTGGACGGCTTCAGCTCGCTGATCTCCGTGCTGGTCGGCCTGGTCGCCACCTGCGTCCAGGTCTACTCGACCGCGTACCTCAAGGAGGACCCGCGCTACCCCTCGTACGCGGCGCTGGTCTCGCTGTTCACCGCGGCGATGTTCCTGGTGGTCTACTCGGGCGACCTGATCGTGCTGCTGGTCGGCTGGGAGGTCATGGGCCTGTGCTCGTACTTCCTGATCGGCCACCACTGGGAGACCGCGGACGCCCGCTCGGCCTCGCTGAAGGCCTTCCTGGTCACCAAGCTCGGTGACGTGCCGTTCCTGTTCGGGATCTTCCTGCTCGGCGCGGACGCCGGCAGCTTCCGCGTCCCGGACGTGCTGGCGGCCGCGACGGAGGGCCGGCTCGGGCACCCGACGCTGACCGCGCTGCTGCTGCTCGCCGGCGTGGCCGGCAAGAGCGCCCAGTTCCCGCTGCACACCTGGCTCCCGGACGCGATGGCCGGCCCGACCCCGGTGTCCGCGCTGATCCACGCCGCCACCATGGTCGCGGCCGGCATCTACCTGGTCGCCCGGCTGCTGCCGGTGTTCCTGCTGTCGGGCGCGGCGCTGGTCGTGCTCGCGGTGATGGCCGCCGTGACGATGATCGGCTCGGCGCTCTGCGCGCTCGCCCAGGACGACCTCAAACGGGTGCTCGCCTACTCCACCGTCGGCCAGCTCGGCTACATGGCCGGCGCGCTGGCCAGCGGGGACCGCGAGGCCTCGGTCTTCCACCTGGTCAGCCACGGTGCGTTCAAGGCGCTGCTGTTCCTGGCCGCCGGCGTGGTGATCCACGCCGCGCACACCAACTCGATCTCCGCGATGTCCCGCATGCCCGGGCTGCGCAAGCGGGTGCCGGACGCCTACTGGACGACGGGCATCGCGCTCGTCGCCCTGGTCGGGCTGCCGCCGTTCTCCGGCTTCTTCAGCAAGGAGGCGGTGCTGACCGCCGCCGAGCACGCCGCCAACGGCGAGGCGCTGACCAACGGGCTCGGCCCGGCCTCGGCGGTGCCGCAGGCGGCCGGGTGGATCGTGCTGATCTCCGCCGGGCTCACCGCGCTGCTCACCGCCGCGTACGCGACCAGGCTCTTCCTGCTGGCGTTCCACAGCCCGGCCGGGGCCGCCGTGCCGACGGCCGCGGCCGCCAAGGCCCGGGTCCAGGTCCTGGCACCGGCCGACCACGAGGCCGGCGCGCCGTACTCGCCCGAACTCGACGAGGCCGACCCGGCCACCGCCGAGCCGCCCGCGATGCGCTGGCCGCTCTGGGTGCTGGCCGTGCCGACCATGGGCTTCGGCATCGTCGGCCTGCGCTCGGACTGGCTGCCCGCGCTCCTGGACGGCGGCTCGCTGCGGCCCTCCGCGGTCACCGCCGTCACCGGGACCGGGCTCGCCGCGGTCGGCGTGATCGCCGCGTACGGCGCCTGGCGCTCGGCGACCGCCCGGCTGGGCACCGGCCGCCCGGCCCCGGCCGGAGGCTGGGGGAGGGTGCCCGAGCAGGGCGGAGCCCCGGCCGCCGAGGTGATCGTCGCCGACCCCGGGCGCACCCTGCTGGGCCCGCTGTTCGGCCCGGCCCGGCACGGCTTCGGCGTCGACCGGCTCTACCACGCGCTGTTCGTCCGCCCGGTGGGCGCCGCCGCGAAGCTGGTCCGCTTCCTCGACCGCGAGGTCGTCGAGACCTACGTGCGCGGCAGCGGAGCGGGCGCCAACCTGCTCGGCCGGGCCGTCCGGCTCGCGCAGACCGGCAACGCGCAGACGTACCTCAGCGCCCTGCTGGCCGGCGTCGTCCTGCTGGCCGTCCTGGTGGCGGTGTAGCCGGTGCTGCTGTCCTCGACCTCCGCCACCTCGACCGCTGCTGGGAGCCCCCGATGAACGCAGTCCTCATCGCCCTCCTGCTGCTGCCGCTGCTCGGTGCCGCACTCACCCTGGCGCCGGTGTTCGGGCCGGACCGGGCCGTGGCCGACCGGCGGGCCCTGCGGCTGAACACCGTCGTCACCGGCGCGGTGCTCCTGCTCGCCGTCGCCCTCGCGGCCGGCTTCGACCACGACGAACCCGCCCGGATGCAGGCCACCACCGACGTGTCCTGGATCCCGGCCCTGCACGTGCGCCTCCACCTCGGCGTGGACGGCGTCTCGCTGCCGCTGGTCGTGCTGACCGCGCTGCTCACCTTCCTCTGCGCGCTGTACTCGGAGAAGCGGCTGCCGGACGGGGAGACCGTGCCCTCGGCGCAGGCCTTCGTCGGGCTGTTCCTCCTGCTCGAGGTCGGCATGCTCGCCACCTTCGCGGTCCTGGACCTCCTGCTCTTCTTCCTGGCCTTCGAGATCGTGCTGATCCCGATGTACTTCCTGATCGCCCGCTGGGGGAGCGGCGCGAAGGTGCCGTCCGCCAACCGCTTCATCCTCTACACGCTGCTCGGCTCGGCCGTGATGCTGCTCGGCTTCCTGCTGATCGGCAGCAAGGCCGGCACCTTCGACATGCAGGCCCTGGCCGCCGCGCACGGCAGCGGCCTGAGCCACACCACCCAGGTGATCGCCGCGCTGGCGATCCTGGTCGGGCTCGCGGTCAAGGCCCCCGCCTGGCCGCTGCACAGCTGGCTCCCCGACGCGCACACCGCCGCCCCGACGGTGGGCTCGGTGCTGCTCGCCGGCGTGCTGCTGAAGATGGGCACCTACGGCCTGGTCCGCGTCCTCCTCCCGGTCGTACCGGACGGCGCCGCCACCCTGGCCCCCTACCTGGGAGCCTTCGCGGCCGTCGGCATCGTCTACGGCTCACTGGCCTGCCTGGCGCTGGCCCGCCCCGGCGCCAAGGGCGACCTCAAGCGCCTGATCGCGTACTCCTCCGTCGGCCACATGGGCTTCGTGCTGCTCGGCATCGCCTCCCTCACCCCGGTGGGCGTCAACGGCGCGCTGTTCGCCAACATCGCCCACGGCCTGATCACCGGCCTGCTGTTCTTCGTCGTCGGCGCGCTCAAGGACCGCTACGGCACGGCCGACCTCGACACCCTGGCCGGCGCCACCGGCGCCGCCCTGTACGGCCGGGCCCCGCGGCTCGGCGTACTGCTCGCCTTCGCCGCCGTCGCCAGCCTCGGGCTGCCCGGCCTGGCCGGCTTCTGGGGCGAGCTGCTCGCCATGTTCGGCGCGTTCGACCCGGCCGCCGGCCTGTCGCGCCCCGCGTTCGTCACCTACATGGTCCTGGCCGGCCTCGGCACCCTCCTCACCGCCGCGTACCTCCTGATCGTGGTCAAGCGCGTCTGCATGGGCGACCCCGAGCAGCCCGCCCCGGTGGCCGAGCTCGCCGACCTGCGCCCGTACGAGGCCGTCAGCTGGACGCCGCTGGCCGCGCTCACCCTGCTCGCCGGACTCTGGCCCGCGCTGCTGCTCGGCCTCTCCGACCCCGCCGTCAAGCACCTCCTCGGGGGTGGCTGACCGTGCTCGCAGCCCAGACCGCCGCACTCGGACCTCACTCCACGGGGCAGCACACTGTGACCTCCCTCGCCGTAGCCAACCCGGGCAGCCTGATCCAGTCCGTGGACTGGGTGGCGATCGCGCCCCCGCTGATCGCCGCCGTGGCCGCCCTCGCCGTGCTGCTCACGGACCTGTTCCTGCCCGAGCGGCACAAGAAGTGGCTCGGCCGCCTCACCGCGGCCGGACTCGCCCTCGCCCTCATCGCGCTCCTTCCCCTCACCGGATCGTCACCCCGCGCCACCTTCTGCGTGCAGAACGTAGCAGGGGGGTCCGACAACGGCGGCTGCTCGTACGTCGCCGACCACTTCGCCCTGGTGTTCCAGCTGCTCGCCCTCGGCGGCGCGCTGATCGCGGCGCTGCTGTCGACGCACACCGTGGAGGACGAGAAGCTGCCGCGCGGCGAGTACTGGTTCCTGCTGCTCTCCAGCGCCACCGGCGCCGCCCTGCTGCCCGCCTCCCGGGACCTCGCCACCATGGTGATCGCCCTGGAGGTCGCCTCGCTGCCCGCCTTCGCCCTGGTCGCGCTGCGCCGGGACGGCCGGGGCGCCGAGGCCGCGTTCAAGTTCTTCGTCTCCTCGGTGACCGCGACCGCCGTGATGCTGCTCGGCGTCGGCTTCGTCTACGCGGCGAGCGGCAGCCTGCACCTCGGCGCCGTCGCCCAGGGCCTGGAGCACGCCCCCGGACAGCTCAGGCCGCTGGCCGAGGCGGGCGCGGTGCTGACCCTGGTCGGCTTCGCCTTCAAGGTCGCCGCCGTCCCGTTCCACTTCTGGGTGCCCGACACCTACACCGGCGCCCCGCTGCCGGTGGCCGGCTACCTCTCGGTGGTCGGCAAGGCGGCCGGCCTGTCCGGGCTCGCGCTCGCCACCACCGTCGCCTTCCGCCCGTACGCCCACACCTGGGGCCTGGTGCTCGCGGTGCTGGCCGCCGTCACCATGACCGTCGGCAACGTCGGCGCGCTGCGGCAGCGCTTCGACACCCGGTACAGCGCGGTGCGGCTGCTCGCCTGGTCCTCGGTCGGCCAGGCCGGGTACCTGCTGGTGCCGCTCGCCGCGGCCGGCTACGCGCCCACCGGCGTCGACCCGCTCGGCGCCACCGCCGCGTACGCGCTGATCTACGGCGTGGTGAACCTCGGCGCCTTCGGGGTGGTCGCCGCCGTCGGCCGCCGGGCCGGGACCAGCGTGGACGACTTCCGCGGCCTGTTCGCCCGCAACCGCTGGACGGCGCTGGCGCTCGCCTTCTTCCTGCTCTGCCTGGCCGGGCTGCCGCCGGGCGTGGTCGGCCTGTTCGGCAAGGTCGTGGTGTTCCGCGCGGCGGTCGACGCCGGGCTGGGCTGGCTGGCCGTGGTGATGGCCGTCAATGTGGTCGTCGCCCTGTACTACTACCTGCTCTGGACGGCCCGGCTGTTCGCCCCGGCGGGCGACGCGCCCCTCGAGGCGGCCGCCGCCGGGCACCGCTTGCCGGTGAGCCTCACCGCGACGCTCGGGCTCACCGCCTCCGCCGCCGTGGTCCTCTCGGTGGCGCCGCAGCTGGTCCTCCAGGTGGCGGGCGGCTCGCTGTTCTGAGCCCGGGCCGGGCCGTGGTTCCGGGCCCGGGTCGGGCCGATCCGGGGGTGAGGCCGGGCCGCTCCGCCGTGACGGCCCGGTGACGGTGCGGTGGTACCGGGGGTGCGGCCCGGCGGTGTCACGTCGGTCACAAGGGAACAAGGTCCCCGGCCCCACCCGTTGACCGGGCAAGAGGGACGAGGCAGAAAGGGCTTCCCCACCGCACCATTGGAGGGCCTGACGTGCACAGCCGGCACAACGGACTGAGGACCGCCGTCCTGCTCGGAGGCCTCTCCGCGCTGATCCTGGTGATCGGCGGCCTCTTCGGCCGCACCGGCTTCGTGATCGCCCTGCTGGTCGCCCTCGGGACCAACGCCTACGCCTACTGGAACAGCGACAAGCTCGCGCTGCGGGCCATGCGGGCCCGGCCGGTCAGCGAGTTCGAGGCACCCGGGCTGTACCGGATCGTCCGCGAGCTCTCCACCTCCGCCCGCCAGCCGATGCCCCGCCTCTACATCTCCCCGACCCCGGCCCCGAACGCCTTCGCCACCGGCCGCAACCCGCGCAACGCGGCGGTCTGCTGCACCGAGGGCATCCTGGGGATCCTGGACGAACGCGAGCTGCGGGGCGTGCTCGGGCACGAGCTGAGCCACGTCTACAACCGGGACATCCTGATCTCCTCGGTGGCCGGGGCGCTCGCCTCGGTGGTGATGTTCCTGGTGAACTTCGCCTGGCTGGTGCCGTTCGGGCGCAGCGACGACGACGACGGCCCGGGGCTGTTCGGGATGCTCGCCATCATGATCCTCGGCCCGCTCGCGGCCGGGCTGATCCAGATGGCGGTCAGCCGTTCCCGCGAGTACCAGGCCGACGCCGACGGCGCCCGGATCACCGGCGACCCGCTCGCCCTCGCGAACGCCCTGCGCAAGCTCGACGCGGGCACCCGTCAGCTGCCCCTGCCGCCCGAGCCGCAGCTCCAGACCGCGAGCCACATGATGATCGCCAGCCCGTTCCGGCCCGGCGAGGCCGGTGCGCGGCTCTTCTCCACCCACCCGCCGATGGCCGAGCGGATCGCCCGCCTGGAGCGGATGGCGGGCGGGCGGGTCTAGCAGCGCCCCGGGGCGTCAGTCCGCGAGCTCCTCGTACGCGAGCCGCAGCCGGTGGACGCCCTCGGCGACCTGGGCGGAGCTCTCGGCGGCGGCGTAGCTGAGCCGGAGGTGGGGGGCCGGGGGCTCGGCGGGGTGGTACGGGCGGCCGGGGGAGAGCTGGACGCCGGCGCGCAGGGCGGCCCTGGCGAGGGTGGTGTCGTCGACGCCGTCCGGGAAGCGCAGCCACAGGTGGTACCCGCCGGGGCGGTGGGTGCCGACGACGCCGGGCAGTTCACGGTGCAGGGCGGCGACGGCGGCGGTGCGGCGGTCGCGCAGTTCGGCGCCGAGGGTGCGCAGGTGGCGGGCCCAGGCGGGGTCGGAGACCAGTTCCAGGGTGGCCTCCTGGAGCGGCCGGGGCACGAAGAAGCTGTCCACCACCTGGGTGGCCCGCAGTCGGGCCAGCGCCGGGCCGCGCGCGGTGAGGGCGCCGACCCGCAGGTTGGGGGAGGCCGCCTTGGTCAGCGAGCGCAGGTGCACCAC
The DNA here is from genome assembly GCF_053597855.1 of Kitasatospora sp. NPDC001225. Lineage (NCBI taxonomy): Bacteria > Bacillati > Actinomycetota > Actinomycetes > Kitasatosporales > Streptomycetaceae > Kitasatospora > Kitasatospora sp. NPDC001225. The sequence continues at coordinate 83,197 of NZ_JBSFJC010000013.1, read as the reverse complement.
GACCCCGTCCCGGTCGTCGGCGGCGAGCGGGCGCGGCAGCGCGGGGGCGTCCGCGTGGACCAGCAGTCGGGCGAAGTCGTCCTCGACCACGAAGGCCCCGGCCGCCCGGGAGATCCGCAGCACCTCCTCCCGCCGTACGGGCGACAGCACCGCGCCGGTGGGGTTCTGGAACAGCGGCTGGCAGAGGAAGACCCGCGCCCGGGTGGCCGCGAAGGCCTCCGCCAGCAGGTCGGTGCGCACGCCGTCGGCGTCGACCGGCACCGGGACGGGCCGCAGCCCGGCCGCCCGGACGACCGCCAGGATGCCCGAGTACGTCGGCGACTCCACCAGCACCGGCGAGCCGGGCGCGGCGAGCGCCCGCATGGCGACGGTCAGCCCGCTCTGCCCGCCGGCGGTGATCAGGACGTCCCCGGCGCCGATCGGCCCGCCGTGGCCGCCGATGTCGCGGGCGAACCAGCCGCGCAGTTCGGTCAGCCCGTCGGTGGGCGGGCGGTCCCAGGCGCCCGGCCGCCGGCCGGCCCGGGCGAGGACGGCGGCGAGCAGCCGTTCGGGCAGCAGCGAGGCGTGCGGGTAGCCGCTGTTGAGGTCGATGACGTCGGGCGCGGGCACCCGGAGGGTGTCGAACACCGGGGCGGCGAGCAGGTCGCGCGGGCCGGAGTCGGCGCTGAGCGCGATCTCCTGCCAGGAGAGGTCGCCGGTCCGGCCGGCCGGCGGGGCGGGGACGGCCGGGGCAGCGGCGAAGGCGGCCGCCCGGAACACCCCGGCGCCCGGCCGGGAGACCACGAGCCCCTCGGCGACGAGCACCGCGATGGCCCGGGAGACCGTCACCGGGCTGACCTGGTGGCGTTCCACCAGCGCCCGGCTGGCGGGCAGTTTCCGCCCCTCCGGGTAGCGCTCCACTTCCCGCCGCAGGATGTCGGCGAGTTCGGTCACGCTGCTACGCTCGTTCATGACGGCACAAGATAGCGCTATCCGCCCGCAGGCGATAGCACCTCGACCGGCCCCCGCTTCCGGCACCGCCCTCGCGGCCCTCGGGGTGGCCTCCTTCTCGCTCACCTTCCCCGCCACCGCGTGGGCCCTGACCGGCTTCGGCCCGTGGACCGCGACCGGTCTGCGCGGCGTCCTGGCCGCTGTGCTGGCCGCGCTCTACCTGCTGGCCGTCCGCGCCCGGCCGCCGCGGCGGGGGCAGTGGCCCGGGCTGCTGGTGGTCTCGGCCGGCTGCGTCCTCGGCTTCCCGCTGCTCACCACGCTCGCCCTGCGCACCTCCTCGACCGCCCACTCGGCGGTGGTCATCGGCGTGCTGCCGCTGGCCACGGCGGTGGTCTCGGCGCTGCGCACCGGCCGCCGGCCGTCCGGGGCGTTCTGGGCGGCGGCGCTCGCCGGGGCCGCGGCGGTGCTCGCCTTCACCCTGGTCCAGAGCCACGGCCGGCCGACCGCCGCGGACCTCTACCTCTTCGTGGCGGTGCTGCTCTGCGCCGCCGGGTACGCCGAGGGCGGGCGGCTCTCCCGGGACCTGCCGGGCGGGCAGGTGATCGCCTGGGCGGTGCTGGTCGCGCTGCCCGCGACGCTGCTGACCGCCGTGCTCGGGCTGGGCGCCGAGCCGGTCCGGCTCGGGGCGAAGGCGCTGGCCGGGCTGGCGTACACGGCGGCGGTCTCGCAGCTCGGCGGGCTCGTGCTCTGGTACCGGGGGATGGCCGCGATCGGGGTCCCGAGGGCCAGCCAGCTCCAGCTCGCGCAGCCGCTGCTGACCCTGGTCTGGTCGGTGCTGCTGCTCGGCGAGCACCTGCCGGCCGCGGCGCCGGTCACCGCGGTGGTGGTGCTGGTCTGCATCGCGGTGACCCAGCGGGCCCGGAGCTGACCCGGCGGACGGGACGCGGGTGCGCCTGATCGGGAGAGGCCCGCCCAGGAGCCGCCGAAGGCGGCGCCGTACGCCCCCGAACCCTCGCTCCGACCGGATCGGCGCGGCCCCGCGCTCGTTAGGATGAACCCGCGCCCGCCGGTCCGGGCGCGGCATCCGGAGGGAGTGGGCCGTCATGGCAGACCAGAGGCACGCCCCGACGGCCGGGGACGCGCCGCCCCGACGACGAGGCCAGGGCGAGCTGGAGGCGCAGGTGCTCGCGGTGCTCCAGCAGGCACCCGGCCCGGCCGCCGCGGGGTGGGTCCAGGAACGCCTGGAGGGCGACCTGGCGTACACCACCGTGATGACCATCCTGTCCCGGCTGCACGCCAAGAACGCCGTGACCCGGACCCGCGCCGGCCGTTCCTACCTGTGGCAGGCCTCCGCGGACGCCGCCGGGCTGGCCGCGCTGCGGATGCGCCGGATGCTCGACGGGGAGGCCGACCGGGACGCGGTCCTGGCCAGCTTCGTCAGCGCGCTGCTGCCGCACGACGAGGAACTGCTGCGGGCGCTGCTGGACGCCGCGTCCGCCGATCCGGCGGCGCCCGACCGTGAGAGCTGACCCGTGGGCTTCTTCGTCTTCCTCCCGCTCGTCCTGCCGCTCACCGCGGTCCCGATCGCGCGCCTGACCGAGCAGCACCTGCATCCGCGCGGCGCGGCCCGGCTGATGACCGTGATCAGCGCGGTGATGGCGGTGTGCAGCGTGCTCTGCCTCGGGCTGATCGGCGTGGTCGGCACCGCGCAGATCCCCGGCAACCCGCTGCCGGACAGCTGGTCCGACCCGGAGGTACGGGCCGCGCTGCCGTACCACGAGACGGTCGGCACGGCCGCGATGTGGCTGCTGGCCCTGGTGGTCCTGGCCTGCGCCCGGACGGTCGTCCGGCACCTGCGGGTGCGGAACCGGGCCCGCCGGGCGCTGAGCGGGCTGCCCGCGGAGCCGGGGGAGTCCGGCGACCTCGCGGTGCTGCCGGACCACAGCCCGTACGCCTACGCGCTGCCCGGCTCGCCCGGCCGGGTGGTGGTCTCCACCGGGATGCTGGCCGGCCTGGCCGCCGACGAGCGCGAGGCGCTGCTCGCGCACGAGCGGGCGCACCTGCGCCACCGGCACCACCGGTACCTGCTGACCACCCAGCTCGCCGCCTGCGTCAACCCGTTCCTGCGGCCGCTGCAGCACGCGGTGGCGTTCAGCGCGGAGCGGTGGGCGGACGAGGAGTCGGCGCAGGCCGTGGGGGACCGCCGGATCACCGCGCGGGCGGTGGCCCGGGCGGCGCTGGTCTCGCACGCCGCCCCGGCGCCCGGCTTCGCGGCCTTCGCCACCCCGGCCTCGGCGGCGGCCTCGGCCGGCCCGGTGCCGCGCCGGGTCGCCGCGCTGCTCGGCCCGGTGCCGACCTCCCGCAACTGGCCGCCGGCCAAGACCCCGGCGGGCCTGGCGGCGATGGTCGCGGCGATCGGCACGGCGGCGTCGGCGCTGTGCGCGCTCAACGCCGCCGTGGCCCTGCTGGTGGTGCTCAAGGCCGTCACCCCGCTGTAGCGGCCGCCGCCCGGCCAGGCCCTGTCAGGGCGGCTCAGAGCGTCGCGGCCAGCTCGTCGAGGGCGGCCTCGGCCGCCGCCAGCGACTCGGCGGCGAGCGGCTGGAGGGCGTTCAGCGCCGGGACGTCCGCGGCCCTGGTGAGCTCGGCGGTGACCACGTGCAGGTGCTCCGGCGCGACCCCGATCCGGTCGAAGTACGCCCGCAGGTACGGGACCTGGAAGTCGCAGTGGGCGCGCGGGGTGCCCGGCGCGTAGCCGCCGCCGCGGACGGCGACGACCACCACGCGGGTGTCGCGCAGCAGCGGCTCGCCGGTCTCCGGGTCGTGGTGGACGCCGGGGAAGGTGACCCGGTCGATCCACGCCTTGAGGCCGGCCGAGACGGTGTAGTTGTACATCGGGCTGCCGACCAGCAGGGTGCCGGCGGCCCGCAGCTCCTCGATCAGCGGGCGGCTGAGCGTCCACTCGTGCGCCTCGTCCGGCCCTTCGGCGAGGCGGCCGATGTCGTCCAGCGGGAGTATCCCCTTGCGCTCGGTGCGGCGGCCGAGGGCGTCGTAGGCGGCGCGCACCGGGGGCACCGGGTCGGCGGCGAGGTCGCGGTACCGGTACCGGTCCCGGTCGGCGGTGCCGTGCCGGGCGTGCCAGGCGTCGGCGAAGCGGGCGGTCAGGGCGCGGCTGACCGAGCCGGACGGGCTGATGCTGGAGTCCAGGTGGAGCAGCGTGGTGGAGGTCATGGTGGTCTCCCGGTCACCTCGGAGGGGGACGGATCGTCATAGCGGTGACGGGCCGCGCCGAGGAAAGGTGACCGATGGACCGGGACGCGATGTCGGGAGCGGCGGCCGGGGCGGCGGCGGCCCCGGGGCGGCGGGCCGAGGCGCCGGAGGAGCGCTTCGAGGCCGAGCGCGGCCGGCTGCGGGCGATCGCCCAGCGGATGCTCGGCTCGACCGGCGAGGCCGAGGACGCCGTGCAGGAGGCCTGGCTGCGGCTGGTCCGCACCGGTCCGGCGGAGATCGACAACCTGCCCGGCTGGCTGACCACGGTGGTCTCCCGGATCTGCCTGGACCTGCTGCGGGCCCGTGCCGCGCGCCGCGAGGAGCCGGCCGACGAGGCGCTGCCGGAGGCGGCGGGCGGCGGCCCGGAGCCGGAGCGGGAGGCGCTGCTGGTCGAGTCGGTGGGCCGGGCGCTGCTCGTGGTGCTGGACCGGCTGGGCCCGGCCGAGCGGGTCGCCTTCGTGCTGCACGACAGCTTCGCGGTGCCCTTCGACCAGATCGCGCCGATCGTCGGGCGGACCCCGGTGGCCGCGAAGAAGCTGGCCAGCCGGGCCCGGCAGCGGGTCCGGGGGACGGCCGCGCTGCCCCCGGAGCCGCTGGCCGGGCACCGGCGGGTGGTGGAGGCCTTCCTGGCCGCCGCCCGGGGCGGGGACCTGGCCGACCTGCTGGCCGTCCTGGCGCCGGACGTGGTGCGCCGGGCCGATCCGGCGGCGCTGCCACCGGGCCGCGCCCTGGTGGCCCGGGGCGCGCAGGCCGTCGCCCGGGAGACCACGGTCTTCGGCCGCCGGGCCCGCTACGGCGCGGTGGCCCTGGTGGACGGGGTGCCCGGGATCCTGATCGCCCCGGACGGGCGGCTGCGGCTGGTGCTGCGGATGGCGGTCGCGGACGGCCGGGTGGCCGGCTACGAGGTGGTGGCCGACCCGGCCCGGCTCGCCGCGCTCGACCTGGCCGTGCTGCCACTGCCCGGGTGAGTGCCGCCGGGGTGGGCTGAGTGGGGCGGGGCACGGGGTGGTCAGTCGGCGATCCGGACCAGCATCTTGCCGGTGTTCTCGCCGCGCAGCATGCCGAGGAAGGCGTCCACCACCCGGTCGAAGCCGTCCACGACCGTCTCGTCCGGGACGACGGCGCCCGAGCGCAGGTGCGGGACGAGGAAGTCGTACAGCTCCGGCCGGGCGTCGAGGTGGTCGCGGACCAGGAAGCCCTCCAGCCGCAGGCTCTTCCCGACCACGTCGAACAGGTTGCGCGGGGCGGCCGGCGGGTTCCCGAGCCGGTTGTACTGGGCGACCGCGCCGCACCAGGCGATCCGGCCGCGCTCGCGCAGGGCGCCGATGGCGGCCTCCAGGTGGTCGCCGCCGACGTTGTCCAGGTAGACGTGCAGCCCCTCCGGCGCGGCCTCGCGCAGCCGGTCCGCGATCGGGCCGTCGTGGTAGTCGAAGGCGGCGTCGAAGCCGAGCCGCTCGGTGAGGCGGGCGGCCTTGGCGGCGGAGCCGGTGCTGCCGACGATCCGGCCGGCGCCGAGCAGGCGGGCGAGCTGTCCGGCGGCGGTGCCGACGCCGCCCGCGGCCGCCGAGACGAAGAGCGTCTCGCCGGGCTGGAGCCGGGCGATCCTGGTCAGCGCGACCCAGGCGGACAGGCCGGTGCCGCCGAGCACCGACAGGTGGGCGCTGAGCGGGACGCCGGGGAGGTCGGGGAGCAGGCTGGCCCGTTCGGCGGTGACCACCGAGAGGGTGCGCCAGGCCTGGCGGTGCTGGACCAGCGCCCCGACCGGCAGGGCGTCGGCCCGGGACTCCACCACCCGGCCGAGGGTGCGCCCCTCCAGCGGGGCGTGCAGCGCCCAGCCGCCCTCCTCCATCTCCTCGCGCATGTACGGGTCGACGGACTGGTAGAGGTTCTCGACGAGGGCCTCGCCCGCCGCGAGGGCCGGGACGGTCTCGTCGACGAAGGCGAAGTCCGCGGCGGTCGGCGCGCCGTCGGGGCGGGCGACCAGGTGGACGGCGCGGGTGGTGGGACGGGACATCGGGGCTGCTCCAGGTGCGCGGGGGGCTTGGCGGGACGTGATCACCGTAGGAAGCGCGGGAGCGGCCGGGCAGGGGCGGCGGTCGATGGAACGGGCCGGTCCATGAGCGGGATCGATGGATCGCGGGCCCGCGGATTAGATTCGGGCGCATGACCGATCTCGCCCCGCACGAGCTGCGGACCCTGGTCGCCGTCGAGGAGGAGCGGAGCTTCACGGCGGCCGCCGCACGCCTGGGCACCACCCAGTCCGCCGTCTCGCACGCCGTCCGCGCCTGCGAGCGGAAGCTGGGCACGGTGCTCTTCGACCGCGGGCGCCACGGCGCACGCCCCACCGAGGGCGGCGCGCGGGCGGTGGCGTACGCCCGCCGGATCCTGCGGCTGCTGGACGCGATGGGCCCCGAGGTGCGCGGCCCGGCAGCGGACGGGCCACTGACCGGCACCCTGCGGATCGCCGCCTTCCGCAGCGCCGCCGCCCACCTGCTGCCACCCGTCCTGGCCCGGCTCGCCGAGCGCCACCCCGGGCTCGGCACACGCGTCCGGATCGTCCGGGAGCTCGGCCGGGGCAGCGCCGGGGAGGTCGCCGACGGGCGCGCCGACCTCGGGCTGGCAACGCTCGACGCGAGCGGCCCGCCGCCCGTCCCGGGCCTGGTCGCGGTGCGGCTGTACGAGGAGTCGTACGCGCTCGCGCACCCGCAGGGCCACCCGGCGCCGCGCGAACTCCCGCTGGTCGACTGGGACGAGAACTGCGGCTCGTACACCCGGGACTGGTGGCAGCGGCAGGACTGGATCCCGCCCGCGACCGTGGATGTGGAGGACGACACGGTGGCCGTCTCGCTGGTCGCCCAGGGCCTCGGCATGGCGATCATGCCCCGGACCGCCCTGCTCGGCGCCCCGGCCGGCCTCGCCGTCACCGACCTCGGGCCGCGGCCGCCCAGCCGCTCCGTCGGGTACGTCACCACGCCCGAGCTGGCCGGGACGGCCGCCGTCCGGGCGCTGATCCGGGAACTGCGCGAACTGCCGCTGCCCGCCGGGCTGGTGGCGGCCCGGCCCTCGGCGGCGGCGCGTCCTTCGGCACCGGCCGGGGCTCCGGAAGAGGCCCCGGCCCCGGCGGCCGCTCAGCCCCCGACGGCCTCCCGGAGCCTGCGGAACTCCTCGGCCAGCCCGTCCAGGGTGTAGTGGGCGTTGAGGCCGCTGGGGTTCGGCAGCACCCACACCTCGGTGTCGCCGATGCCCTCCGGCTGCCGCCCGAGCGGGGCCCGGCGCTGCCCGAAGGCCGTCCGGTAGGCGCCGATGCCGAGCACGGCCAGGGCGCGCGGGCGCAGCCGCAGCACCCGCTCGCGCAGCGCGGCGCCGCCCTCGCGCAGCTCCTCGGTGGTCAGCTCGTCCGCCTTGGCGGTGGCGCGCGGGGCGACGTTGGTGATGCCCAGCCCGAGCGCGAGCAACTCCCGCTGCTCGTCCGGGCGGTACTGGCGCCCGGTGAAGCCGGAGCGGTGCAGGGCGGGCCAGAAGCGGTTGCCCGGGCGGGCGAAGTGGTGGCCGGTGGCGCCGGACCACAGGCCCGGGTTGATGCCGCAGAACAGCACCCGCAGCCCGGGCCCGGAGACGTCCGGGATGGTGCTGTCCTTGGCGGCCAGCAGCTGCTCGGCGGTGGGCTTCATCGGTGCGCTCGGATTCACCCGGCCAAGTCTGCCGTGCCCTTGGCGGGGGCCTCCGTCCGGGCCGTGCCCTCGGCCGGGGCCTCGGTCGCGTCCTCGGCCGTCGCCTCCGCCCGGGCCTGGGCCTGGGCCTGGGTCGTGCCTTCGGCCGTCGCCTCCGTACGGACCGGGGCCGGGGCCGCGAGCCGGGCCGAGGCCCCGGCCGCCCGGCGGTCGCGCAGCCGGCGCAGGCCGAACACCACCGCGGCCGCGTACGCCCAGCCGACGAAGACGTCGATGATGAAGTGCTCCGCGCCGTACACCAGGGTGAAGGTCATCGCGAGCGGGTAGGCGACCAGCACCGCCCGCAGCCAGCGCTTGGCGGTGGGCCAGAAGAAGAACAGCAGCATCGCCGGGTAGGCGGAGTGCAGCGAGGGCATCGCGGCGACGTCGTTGGCGAACTGGCTGCCGTTCTCCAGCAGCGAGTCGGCCTGCGGCAGCCCGCTCACCGAGATGACCTCCCAGACCACCCGGGACAGGTGCGGCAGGTTGCCCTCCTGGGCGACCAGCCACGGCGGGTCGGCCGGGTAGAGGAGGTAGGTGGCGAAGCCCGCGAAGGTGAGCGTCAGGTAGGCGGCGAGCAGTTGGCGGAAGCGCTGGTGGGCGCGCCGCCAGAGCACCGCGAGCAGCAGGAAGACGACGAAGAAGTGCGAGAGGTAGACGGCCACCGCGGCGTAGTCGTACCAGTGCGGCGAGCCGGCGGTGTAGAGGGCGTGCTGGAGCCGGACGGTCCAGGTCTCGCCGAAGCCGAGCACCTCGTCGAAGCGCAGCTGCGGCAGCCAGTGCGGGGCCCACGGGGTGTGCGCGCCGTAGCCGCGCAGCAGCGAGTACGTCCACACCACGGCCATCACCGGGACCCAGTCGCGCAGGACCAGGAGGAAGCCGCGGGGGCCGTGTCCGCTGTGCACGGCGCCGGTCAGCAGGGCGGCGATCAGCCAGAGGAACAGCACGTCGTTGGCCGCGGGGATGCCCTCGGTGCGCAGGAACCAGAGGAGGCACGTCAGGTAGAGCGGCCAGGCCAGCCATCGGAGTCTCGACCAGCCCGTCACGCGGGGGCGGGGCGGAGGCACCGGGCGCGGCTGCCCGGCCCGCACGTCGTGCGGGGCCGGGGAGAGGGTCTTGGTCATGCGCACTGAAACTAGCAACCCAAACTTGGAGGTCTCTGGGTGAAATATGACCGGATCGTAAGAACGTCCGACCCGGTCGTCACCCGGTTCGACACACGGTCAGGCACCGGAAGGCGCCCTCGGGCACCTGCGGACACCGTCGGGCGCCTTCCGGCACCGTCCGGCGGCCTCAGGCCACGATGCCCAGCTCGTGCGGGGTGTTGTTGAAGCGGCGGCCGCCGGCCGGGGTGACGGTGACGATGTCCTCGATCCGCACCCCGAACCGGCCGGGCAGGTAGATCCCGGGCTCGATGGAGAAGCACATGCCGGGCACCAGCGGCCGCTCCTCGCCCTCGACCAGGTACGGAGGTTCGTGCGTGGTGGTGCCGATGCCGTGGCCGGTGCGGTGGATGAAGTACTCGCCGTACCCGCCCTCGGTGATCACCCGGCGGGCGATCCGGTCGATCTCCTGGCAGCTGACACCGGGCCGGACCGCCTCGAAGGCGGTCTGCTGGGCCAGCCGGACCAGCTCGTGCACCGTCCGCACCTCGTCCGGGACGTCCGGGCCGACGTGCACGGTCCGGGTGGTGTCGGAGCCGTAGCCGTCCTTGAGACCGCCGAAGTCCAGCACCACCGTGTCACCCGTACGGATGACCCGCTCACCGGCCTCGTGGTGCGGGTCGGCACCGTTCGGGCCGGAGCCGACCACGGTGAAGTCGACCTGGCTGTGCCCGTACTGGATGAGCAGCGCGCCGAGGTCGGCGGCCACGTCGGTCTCCCGGCGGCCGGCGAAGGGGACCTCCAGGATGCCTCGGTAGGCGGCGTCCGCCGCGCCGCCGGCCGAGGCCAGCCGCTCCAGCTCCTCGGTGTCCTTGATGGCGCGCAGCATCGGCAGGCTGTCGGTGAGCGAGGTGAAGGAGACGCCGGGCAGCGCGGCCTGGAAGCCGAGCAGGTGCAGGGCCCAGGTGTTGTCGGAGACGCCGTACCGGCCGGCCGGGTCGAGCAGCGGGCCCGCGGTGGCGAACGGATCCTCGCCGTCGGACCAGTCGAGCAGCCGGACGGCCGGGGCGCCGACCGCCTTCTCGGCGTCCGGACGCTCCAACTTGGGCACCACCAGGGTGGGTTCGCGTCCGGCCGCGAGCACGAGGGCGGTCAGCCGCTCGGTGATCGCGGTGGGCGAGTAGCCGCACAGGTAGGCCAGGTCGGGGCCGGGGGCGACGACCAGGCCGGCCAGTCCGGCGGCGGTCGCCTCGGCGGTGGCACGGGTCATCCGGTCGGTGTGGTCCTGCACGGTGAAGGGGCGGGGCACGGCGGTTCCTCCTCTGGGGCCGGACGGGCTCTGCTGAGCCTCCGTCGCGTCAACTCCATCACTTCCGGGAGGAGTTGGTGAAGCCCTCGGGGGAGCCCCGGCGAGCCGGCGCGGCGCCGGCGGGTCCGGCGCTCCCCGCCGGGGGCCGCCGCGGCCCCCGGCGGAGGCCGGTCCTGCCGGTCCTGTTGGTCCTGCCGGTCCTGCCGGTGCGATCGGCGGGGTCGGTGCGATCGCTCCTGCCGACAGCCGGAGCACCAGCGCCGGGACGAGGCCGAGCAGGGTGCGGGCCGGCCCGCGGAGCGCCAGGGCCGGTGCGGCGGCGGCCGTCCGGCTCGGCGGGGGTCTGTCCGGCGCATGCATGCGGTCCTCCTCCGTACGGCCCCGGCCGGGAGCGCCCGACCGCGCGGGAGCCGGGGGAGGGGTCGGGAAGAGAGGCCGTACCCGGCCAGTCCACCGGGGCGCCGCGGCCGCCGCATGCCGCGAGCACCCGAGCGGGTGACCGGCGGCAGGACCGGAGGAGCCGCGGCCGACGGCGCGATCCGGGCCCCGCGGACCGGCCGCGGACCGCTCCAAAGGCCCCGCAGCCTGCTCTACGGTCTCCGACCGGGCACGGAATCATAAATTCCGGGCCGACTGTCGGTGCGGTGGGACACCATGGCCGCCATGTCCTATGAACTCCAGGCGCTGATAGGAACACGGGAGCTGCTGACGGTGGCGGCCGCGGAGGTTCCGGCGGCCCGGGTGGTGCCCTTGGCACAGGGGCTGGCGATGATCCCGGTCACCTCCGCCGTCCTCGCCGCGCTCCAGGGGGACGGCAGCGTGCGCAAGCCCCGCGGCGGGGCCGGGTTCGGCTGGCACTCGGACGGCTTCGAACTCCGGCTGGCCGCCTGGTCGAAGGCCGGCCCGATCGCCTGCGTCGAGGCCGAGTACTTCGGCGGCAGCGGCACCCAGCGCGCCGCCGTCTGGGCGGACGGCGCGGTCACCCTCGGCCCGCTCACCATCGGCGAGTTCGAGCCCGCCCCGGCCGACGGCACCCCGATCTCCCACGTCCTGCGACGGATCGGCGCGCGCACCGAGGAGGGCCGGGCGGACGAGTTCGAGTCGGTCGGCCTGGGCCGGCACCGCAGCACCGCCGGCTGGGCGGAGTCGGCCGGCTGACCCGACCCCCGCGCCCCACCGCCCGTCGGCCCCGCCGCCCGCCCCGGCCCCGCCGACGCGAACGGCCCCGTCCCCGAAGCGGGGAGCAGGGCCGCGCCGTCGTCCGTCGAACCGGCCGACCGGAGGGTCAGCGGTAGTTCACGTACTGCATTTCCGCCTCGCTGACCTGCGAGTTTGCGGCGATCATGGTGCTGACCTGGGAAAACTCTTGCATGGAGTTTTCACCGGTCAGCGCCGTTTTCCGCCCGCATGTGCCCTGGATGTGCCCTCGTTTCGCATCCGTTTTCACTGCCATGCGCCAACGGAGACTTGCGCTTGGGCACCTTCTGCGGGCCGAGGGGTGATGCTGGTGGCAAAGGTCGAGGTCAGGCTGGACGACCTGCGCCTCCCGCTCGGGCAGGTTCAGCGTGAGGGGCGATGCGGGGGCGAGCCGAAGCCGAACTTTTGTGCGGCTCGCTGTGCGCGCACGCGTTGCCCCTTCATCTGCATCTGGGCGAACTGGGTGCTCACCTCGTAAGCCTCAGCAACGCGCGCGTTGTCCCAGCCGCGGAAAGCCATACGTTCCGCTGCGGCGTGCGGGATCAGAAGCTCACCGGCCATGAAGGTAGCTTCCTTCTCCTGCTGCTCGTTGAACTGGCGCTTGTGATCCTCCCCGAGGATCACATTGTCGAAGGGGTGTTCCAGCAGGAAATGGCCGAGTTCGTGGGCGATATTCGACCGGCGGCGGACCTGTGCGTGTGATTCGTTCTCGACGATGACGCGCGCCGGGCCCAGAGGAACCAGCGCGGCCGACCAGGACGAGGACTCGTCCAGAGTGAAGTGGCCATGCGCCTCGATGCCGAGGCCGCCCACTCCGCGCAACTGGCCCAGGCTGTAGACGCGGATGCCGTGGGCGTCCGCGAGCTCGTACGGGTCGAAGCGGTCGGTAGGTCCAAGACCGAGTTCGTCCCGCTCCTCCAGCGCCAGTTCGCGCATCAGCGCTTGGGTCCACCGCATTCAGCGGCCCTCGGCCTCACGCTCAGCCCGGAAGAGCCGGGCGGCGGCGGCGATAACTTCCTCGAGGTAGGCCACGTTCTGCTCGGTGAGGTCGCGGCGTGCCCGCAGGTGCGGGACAAGCGATGCCACTAGCTCTGGCTCCGGCCTATCTGGCTGCGCCGGGTTCACGTAGAACGACTCTGCCGGCATCCGCAGCCAGGTTGTCATCGCTGCGAACGCCGTCACGTCGGGTTTCAGGCCGTTGGCCATACGCGAGATCGTCGAAGCAGAAACCCCGATCTCCTTGGCGAGCTGCCTCCACGAGAGGTCTCTGCTTGCTCGTGAGGCATCCAGTGCCGCATGCAGCGCCTTTACGTCCACGCTCGGGTTCTCGCTCATCGCTGTCGCCCCTGATGTCCCACACTGCTCGACTTGTCGATCACATCTGCTAGAGTAGCAGTGCTCGATATTTCGAGCACTGGTCGACATCTGGCGCGGATGTGGCCTGCTTCGACACGCGCCACAGGAGTTTCTGATGCCTCAGTCCGACCACGGACACCCGTCCATCACGATCATCGTCAACACCCGCTCGCACCCCTGGAACGGGAAGACCATCACCTTCGAGCAGGTCGTCGAGCTCGCCTACCCGGGCCAGCCACCGACCGACCAGGACACCTACACCGTCCGGTACAGCCGTGGCCACGACGGGCACGGCGCCGGAAGCCTCACCGCCGGCCACAGCGTGAACGTGAAGAACGGGATGGTCTTCGATGTCCTCCGCACCTCTCGTTCGTGACCCGGACCTGTCCCGCCTGCTCGACGACGGATACGACGTCGTGGTGCAGGCCGGGCACCTGGTCGTCAGGAGCATCCCGTACGTCACCGAGGCACGGGAGGTGCGGTACGGCTTCCTGACCTACCCGGTAACCATCAGCGGAGACCGGGTTGTGTCCGACACCGACCACCGGATCTGGTTCGGGGGATCGGCGCCGTGTGACGAGCACGGCCGCAGGCTGCCGATGGTCAACCCCGAGGTCCGGGTGATCACCGAGGAGATGCGGGCGGATTTCATGCTCTCCTCCAAGCCGGGGCCAGTGGGGTATCCCGACCAGTACACGAAGGTGACGGCCTATGTGCGGATGATCGCCGACCAAGCGCAGGCGGTCGACGGGACGGTCACGGCCACTCCAGGCGCGGCCTGGCAGGAGGTCGAGGACGACTCGCCGTTCGTCTACCGGGACACCGCCACCTCGCGGGCGGGGCTCACGGCGGTCAACCGACGCTTCCGCGGCCACCGAATCGTGATCGTGGGGCTCGGCGGCACTGGAGGTTACATCCTTGACCAGGTCGCCAAGACCGAGGTCGACTCGATCCTTCTCGTCGACGGCGACTGCTTCGACAATCACAACGCGTTCCGGGCGCCCGGCGCAGCGTCCTTGGAGACGCTGCGCAGCCGCCCGAACAAGGCCGCCTACTTCGCGGGTGTCTACTCCCAGATGCACCGAGGCATCTCCGTATGCGAGGAGTACCTCGACGCGGACAACCTCAACGTGCTTGCCGGGGCGACGTTCGTGTTCTTGGCTTCGGATGACGCGCTCAGCAAGCTGGCCATCATGGACTGGCTGGATGCCCAGGACGTGCCGTACATCGATGTCGGCCTGGGCGTGGAGGAGGTCGACGGACGGCTCACGGGCTTGCTGCGGGTCTCCACCATCCTGCCGGGACGCCGGGCCAAGGCTCGCGGTCGGATCCCGGCCCCGGCCCCCGAGCGCGACGACTACGGCCGGAACATCCAAACCGCCGACTTGAACGCCCTCAACGCGGTGCTCGCGGTCGCGCGGTGGAAGCGACACCTTGGCGTCTATGCCGACGCAACCGGTGAGACGTTCTCCACCTTCTCGCTGATCACCAACGAGATCGCCAACGAGGACCTGCCGTGACCGCCGTTCACTTCCTGCGTCCCCGGTTCGTCGACAGCTTTCCGCCGGTCATGGAGTCTGGGGTTCTCTACGTCTCGATCCCGTACACCACCTGCGGACACCTGTGCGCATGCGGGTGCGGGCAGGAGGTCGTGACCCCCCTGTCGCCAGCGCAGTGGGCGCTCACCTATGACGGTGAGAATGTGTCGCTCTTCCCCTCGATAGGGAACTGGGGGCTGGCCTGCCGCTCCCACTATTGGATCAGTGAGGGCGCAGTGCGCTGGAGCCGCCGCTACACCGCCCGCGAGATTGCCGACAACCGCGAACGCGACCGCAAGGTCCTTCAGCAGCACCTCGGTGAAGATCCTGCTGGTTGGCTTGCCCGGCTGTACCGACGATTGCGGTCCTCCTGCCGGTGACGCAGCTCGGCGGTTACGCGCCGCGCAGGTTTCCAGTTCGCGGGGACGCTGGAGGGACGGTGCCATACTCGTATCAGCAGTGTGCTCGGTCACGATCGAGCGCTCGATGGCTGGCGGCGGCTGAGGCCGAGACGAACTTACGCACTGGGAAGCCTGATTGAGCTTCTCTGGCTTCGGCTGGGCTGCTCGCACTCTTACTGGCCGCATTGTCGGTGGTGTGCGCCACACTGCACGTCATGGCATTTGTGGCACACCATCACTGGTTCGGCTTCGGGAGCCCCGTGCTCCCTGCGATCTCAGCTGTCACCCATCCCAAAACCACCCAGTGCCGATCCGGCGACGTGGTATCTGCTGGTCGCACAGGGCGATGGGGGTAGGTCCGTGCGGAGAATGGCGGTGATCCAGGCCCGTGCCTGGGCTGAGTTCAACCGGCTTGTGGCCGCGCGCGGATGGGAGGTGGTCGAGCCGGCGTACCTTGGCTCTGCGGCGAAGCATCGCGTGCGCTGTGCGCGGCAGCACGTGTTCGTGATCGTCCCGAACTCCATACAGCAGGGTAGTGCTCTATGTAGAGAGTGTCCCAAGCCGGTTGGGGTGATTCAGCGGAGCTTCGCGGAGAAGGTCGCTGACAACGGCGGCCAGGTGCTCGACACCTGGAGCGGGACGAAACGCAGTTACCGCATTCGATGTTCCGCCGGTCACGACACTGCCGTCCGGCCGACCAACCTGCTGCAGATGCAAGGAATATGTGTGCTCTGCAACAAGCAGGAACGCGCCCGGCTGATGCTTGACGAGTTCAGGCAGATGGTTCAGATGCTTGGTGGGACAGTGGAGGAGGAGATTTGGCAGGGGGCACTGACCCCTCACCGTTGCCGGTGTCCCAAAGGGCATGCGTGCAATCCCAGGCCGAGCTCGCTGAAGAACGGCCAGGGTATGTGCTTCACCTGCTCCGGGGGAGCGCCGGGAGCGGCCTGGCAGAGCTTCCTTGAGCGGATGGCGGGCTTAGGGGCCGAGGTCTTGGAAGACTCCTGGCAAGGCTCGGACGTGCCGCACCGGGTGCGCTGCCGGGGCGGCCACGTGATCCGGGTCTGGCCCAGTGGGGCAGGCAAGGGCAAGGGCATCTGCCGCATTTGCGCCGGACTCGATCCCGCTGAGGCTGAGAGGGGCTTCCGGGCGAGGGTCGAGGCTTTCGGTGGGACGTGCCTTTATAGCGCCTGGGCGGGAGTCAACACTCCCCACCTCATCCGCTGTCCGGAGGGCCATCTCACGTCACCACGGCCGAACGACATTCAGCAGGGCCACACCATCTGCCGGGCCTGCGCGGGGAAGGACCCGGCCACAGCCTGGCGAAACTTCACCACGATGGTGGCAGACCTCGGCGGTAAAGTCCTGGAAGCCTCTTGGCAGGGCAGCCAGGAGCCCCACTTGCTGCAGTGCGCTCACGGGCATCTCACCAGAGTTCGCCCCGCAGGTGTCCAGCAAGGGCAAGGGATCTGCCGGTTCTGTGCCGGTCAGGCATGGGACGCCTTCTACGTGGTCACGAACAACACAGTTGGGCAAGTTAAGTTCGGCATCACGTCCGGGGACCCTCGGCCACGGCTTAGGACGCATGCCGCCGCAGGCTTCACCCGTGTCCTTAGGCTCATGACAGGGCTTCCCGGGGAAGACGCGCCCATGCTGGAGAGGGCGGCAATAAAGGCCCTCCGGCTCCAGGGCAAGGAGGCGGTGCGTGGGCGCGAGTACTTCGAACTCGTGGAGCTGCCGACGGTGCTCGCGGTGGTGGACGCATACCAAGCGGGACCTGCCAGGCCGTGGCCTCAAGGGTCGGCGATCTTGAGCTAGGAGGCGCCGTCAGGCATGCGTGGGCTTCGCGTCGCCGTGCGTGACACCGAACCTACGGGCGGGTCTCGCCGTGTTCCAGGTAGACGGTCTCAGACTTCGTCCTGGCGGCGCAGGCGGCGTGGACGCGGCGGGCGAGGCGTGGGATGAGGAGTGCATCAAGCTGGTCGGTGGTGCGGAAGGCGTACTCGCCGATCTCCACTTGGTCGACGGTGATGCGTGCGAGCTCGCCGACCGAGAGGATGCCTCCGTCGAGGACGAAGAGGAGCTTGTCGCCCTCGGTGGGGTGGGGCGCCCAGTCGGCGACGAGCAGGCGGCTGATCGGCGGAGTGATGCCGAGCTCCTCCTTGACCTCCCGGGCCGCGCCCTCGCTCGGGGTCTCTCCGGCTGCAGGTAGCCGCCGGGAATCTCCCAGCCGGGCTTGTAGGTCGGCTTGACGAGGAGGATGCGGTCGTCCTCGTCGAAGAAGAGCACCCCGGCGGCGGTGCAGGGCTGGGCTACGACCTCGTGGGGCTGGGAGTCGCTCATGGTGACGACTGTAGCCAGCGGACCGAGGTGGTCGCCGGGTGCCGACGGATGAAGTGGTAGCGGTCCTGCTCGGGGGCCAGTTTCTCGGCGGGCATGGCTGGGTGGGCTCGTCGAGAAACCCCTCGACGAGCCCACCCAGCCGTGTCGTCACGCCGCTGTCGGCGCCCAGCCGTAGCGCGAGAATACGGGACCGCCGGCGCGGTAGGCGGTGAGCGCCTGTGCGGCCGTGGGAAATGCGGGCTCGGGGAGGCGGTCCGCGGGGATCCACTGGGCGGTGAGGTGCTTGTCGGGTTCGGTGTTGGTGAGGTTGCCGGTCCACTTGTCGGTGGCGAAGACGAAGAGGACGAACTGGCCGGCCCGGTCCCAGCCCTGTTCGACGTGGATGACGTGGACGAGTTCGAGGTCGGCCGGGTCGACGATCAGGCCGGTCTCCTCCTTGAGTTCGCGGGCGGCGGCCTCGTCGAGGGGTTCGCCGGGCTCGGCCTTGCCGCCGGGGACGGTCCAGGCGGGGTGCGGAGACCAGTTGCGGGCGGCGTAAAGCAAGGCGGCGATCGTGTCGGTGTCCTTGTCGTGAACGATCACGCAGACCGTGTTGCGGCTGTTCATCACGCTGGTGTTCGTCACGGTATCCACTCCTTGTCGAAGTGCTGGAGGATGTCGGTGGTCCAGGCAGGCCTGATCGCGTGCCAGCTGAACTGGTAGCCGTTGGTGCCGTGGTAGGGCGTGGTGAGGATGTGGTGGAACTCGCACCACGCGGCGAACTCGCGCCAGGAGCATCCGGGAAGACCGTGTTGCCCGGGATGGCGGTTGTAGGCGGCTACGGCCTGGCGGATGGTGCCTTCGGGTAGTGGGCCGGTGGTCATGGCGGTGGTGACGACGATCTTGGCGAGGTCGTAGCCGAAGGGCGCGAGGGTGAGGGAGTCGAAGTCGATGACGGCGACCCTGGTGTTGGTGATGAGGAAGTTGCGCGGGTCGGCGTCCTTGTAGAAGGCGGCGGGCATCGTGGCGGCCCGCTCCAGCCAGCCGTCGATCGCCTCCCGGGTCAGGATCGGGCCCGGTACGGTGCCGGTGCCCAGGAGCCGGTGGAGGCGTTCGCGACGGCTGTCCGCGAAGCTGGCGATGGTGACGTCGCCGCTGGTGTGGGGCGCGTCCAGGCGGGCGGCGTGCAGGTCGCGGGTGTGCGCGGTGGTGTGCTGGTGGCCGAGGAGGCCGGCCAGGGCCACGAGGTCGTCGGTAGTGCCGTGGTGGCCGTCGAGGTGCTCGAAGTCGATGGTGGTGGGGCGGACTTGGACGACTTCGGAGATACGCACGTCGGGGTTGATGCGGGCGATCCACCGGTAGTGGGCCAGGGTGCGCTGCTGGAGCTGGGGGTCCGTGTAGGTCTTGGTGAAGGTCCTCATCGGCGGACGGCCACGACGTAGGTGACGGTGGAGGTGGTCTCCAGCGGTCCGTCGCCGACGGTGTCCCGCAGCCGTCGGGCGATCTCGGCGGGGTCATGCGGGAGTTGGTACTTGGGGTTGGTGGCCGCATAGGCGGCGATGTGGTCGGCGTCGGTGAAGCGGAAGCGGTGTTCGTGGTGGATCACCTGCTGGACGTCGAGGCAGGTGGCCACGATGTCGGCCTGGTTGTGACTGTGGAAGGTCTCGTACAGGCTCGGCCGGCTCGCGGCCTCGGGGTCCAGGCCGCTGGCGGCGATCACCTCGTCCAGGGCTCGGTAGCTGTCGGCGGACTTGGTGACCGTGATCGACAGGCCGCCGGGCGCCAGACAGCGGGCGATCTCCGCGACCACCGCAGCGGGCCTGGGCGAGTGGTAGAGGCAGAAGGCGGCCGTGGCCACCGCCACCGAGGAGTTGGGCAGGGCGATGGCGTGGAAGTCGCCTCGCATGATCTTCACGCCCGTGTGGCCGGCGAGCCTGCTCTCGGCTTCGGCGAGGAGTGCGGCGGACTGGTCGAAGGCGATGAGGCGGGGCGGGGTGAGCCGTTCGGCGAGGGCGACGGTGGTGGTGCCGCGTCCGCACCCGATGTCGAGGACGGTGCCGCGCAGGCCGCTGGCGGCGAGGTCGGCGATGACGGTGGCGGGGTGGGGGCCTGCGGTCTTGGCGCGGGCCAGGGCGCTGGTGCGCTGGGTGATGCGGCCCGCGTCGGCGTACAGGTCGTGGCGGACGCGGGCAGCGTCGAGGAACGGGTTGGCGGTCATGGACAGGTGGAGCCTTCCCGGTGCGAAGTGGGTCAGGTCATGTCTGCCGGGGCACGGTGGCGACGAACCGGCGGGCGGCCCGGCGGCTGGTGAGGGTGACGACGCGGGCGTGGCCGGCGTGCTCGGTGATCAGCGCGCGGACCTTGGGCCGCATCTGGCGGCGGTAGCCGAGGATGTAGCGGATGAAGCCCCAGTGGATGCGGTCGAAGACGCCCTGCTCGGTGTGCTGGCCGCCGCGGTAGCGGCGGCGGCGCTGGAGGATGCCCCACAGGCACACGATCGGGGGGATGTCGAGGAAGACGACGGTGTCGGCCCGCTTGAGGCGGATGGGGAGGGTGGAGGCGAAGTTCCCGTCGATCACCCAGCGCGGTTCGGCGACCAGCTCCTCCTGGATGGCGGCGAACTTCTCGGGCGGCAGGGTCTTCCAGTCGGAGTCGTAGTAGACGCCGTCGAGGTGGGTGACGGGGGCGTTGATCTTGTCGGCGAGCTGGCGTCCGAGGGTGGTCTTGCCGCTGCCGCCGCAGCCGATGATGGCGATCCTGTCCATGTCGCTACAGGCTACCGAGCCGCGCGACGGGCCGGACGGTGGTCGCTTCGGTCCACCCGGGGTGCGTCCCGAGCCGGTGCCCGGCCCGGGACGCTTCGCGCTGGTCACGCGGCGTCGACGGTGACCAGGGTGGCCCGGTCGAAGTCGTAGCGGACCTCACGGCCGGGGCCGGCGACCTCGGCGCACGACAGGTAGACGCGCCCGTCGGGCGAGATCTCCAGCTTCTCGATGACGTCGCTGGGCGGCGGGCAGCGCTCGGGCAGCAGGATGTCGGTGTTGACCTTCATGCCGCCCAGGTCCATGCCGGTCAGCTGTTCGTGGAGGTACTGGGTCTGGTCCCAGGTGACGGGCGTGATGCCGCTGTCGGCGGCGTTGCCGACCAGGCGGACGCGGTGGAGCATCAGGTCGCGGGCGCCGAGGTCGCGCAGGCGCTCGGCGAGGGCTGGGATGGTGGTGATGTTCTCGCCGGTGAGCGTGCAGGTGGCGCCGAAGGGGAGCGTGCGGCCGTGGGCCCAGGCGAGGGTGTCGAAGGCGGCGGCGAAGGAGCCGGGGCGGCGGATGCGGTCGTGGGCCTCGGTGGTGCCTCCGTCCAGGGAGACGCGGAGCATGTCCAGGTGTTCGGCGGCCTGGGTGAGGAAGGCCCGGCGCTTGTAGCCGTTGGTGCAGATCTCGGTGCGGTAGCCGAGGGACTTGGCGGCGGCCAGGACGGTGGGCAGGCCCTCGAACAGGAGGGGTTCGCCGCCGAGCAGGCACACCCAGTGGGTGTCGTAGTGGTCGGCGAAGTAGGTGAGGGCGGCGGTGGCCTGGTCGACGGTGACGGTGTCGGGGCGCTTGAGGTCCTCGCCGTGGTAGCAGGTGGTGCAGGAGAAGTTGCAGCGGAACAGCAGCTCCAGGTAGAGCTTTTCGACCCGCTGGATGCCGGGGAGGACGGGTGCGGCGGCCTGGGTCATGCGCGGGCTCCTTCGATCAGCAGGGGCGGGATGGCGGTGCCGGCCAGCGCGGCGGTGAGGGTGCGGAGCTGGCGGGTGAGGCGGAACGGGTCGAGGTGGTCGATGCAGCGGGCGATCAGGTCGACGTGGGCCTGGCTGCCCGCGATCCGGGTGAGCGGGGTGACGGTGGCCACGACGTCGGCGGCGCCGGTGACGATCAGCTCGCGCGGCACGACCAGTTCCGCGGCACGCAGGGTGTGCGGGGCCAGCGGCAGGCAGCCGGCGAGGACGGACTCGAAGAGGCGCTGGGTGAACTGGCCGTTCCGCGCGTACCGGTCGGGCGCGAGGAGCACGGTGGCCACCGCGGAGCGGTAGAGCGGGGCGACCTCGTCGAAGGGGATGCGGCCGGTGAAGTTCACCTCCGGCCGGCGCGCCGTGTCGCTCCACTTCCCGGTCACCCGGTGCGGCAGTTGGGCGGCGGCCGGGGCGAAGTACTCGCCGAAGGCGGCGTCGCGGTCGTACTGGTTGCCGATGTAGACCAGCGGCAGCAGGCGCCCGTGGGCCGCGAGCGCGCCCGGGTGGGCCTGGTCGAGGGCGTCGTCGGCGACCGGGAAGAGCAGGCTCACGGCTCCGGGTGACGGATGGAGGGCCGGTTCGCACACCTGGACGTGCCCGACGCTCCGCAGCGGGTCGTCGGCGGGCAGCTGCCGGTCCTTGTCCCACAGGACCGTGCGGACGTCGTGCCGGTGGGTGTAGTGGTCGAGGAGTTCCTGCTGCCGGTGCAGGTCGCAGGTGTGCCCGTCGCTGCCGCACGCCGTGGTGTTGCGGCCGGGGATGGGCCAGCGCCATTCCAGGAACAGGGCGTCGATCTCGGGCAGGCCGTCGTCCCACCGGTAGGTGGCGGTGAGGTCGGTGCCGGCCTCGGTCAGGTCCCGGTTGGCCTGGAGGAAGACGATCTCGTGGCCGGCGGCGATGAGGCCGTCCACCAGGGTGCGGCGGTGGCTGCGTCCGCCGTCGGGGGTGTCGGTGACGCCGGAGCCGAGGAAGCCCCAGCAGCTGTAGCCGATCCTCATGCCTTGGTCACCCACCAGTCCTCGATGAGGAGCGCGTCCAGGCCGGATTCGGCGAGGCAGTCCAGCGCCATCTCCGGGGTGCCGCAGATCGGCTTGCCCTTGATGTTCAGGGAGGTGTTGATCAGCACGGGCACGCCGGTGAGTTCGGCGAAGGCGGTCAGGATGCTGGCGAGGAGCGGGTTGCCCCTGGGGGTGAGGGTCTGCACCCGCGCGGTGCCGTTGGTGTGGACGATCGCCGGGATCGTCTGGCGGGCCAGGTCGGTGACCGGGGAGGCCATCGACATGAACGGCGCTTCCTGGCCGAGGGTGAAGTAGTCGGCGGCCTTGTCGGCCAGGACGACCGGGGCGAACGGGCGGAACGGTTCGCGGAACTTCACGGTGGAGTTGAGCCGGTCGGCGACGCCGGGCCGTAGCGGGGAGGCGAGGATCGAGCGGTGCCCGAGCGCCCGGGGCCCGGCCTCCACGCCGCCCTGGAACAGGCCGATGATCGTGCCCTCGGCCAGCTCGCGGGCCGCGAAGGCGGCCACGTCGTCCAGGCGGCGTGCGGCCATTCCGGGCCTTGGCTCGGCGGGCAGCTCCAGGCCGGAGAAGGACGGGCCGAGGTAGCAGGCGCGGGCCAGCCCGGCGGGGAGGTCACCGTGCCGGTCGAGGTGGACGGCGGCTGCGGCACCGATCGCGGTGCCCGAGTCCCCGGGGGCGGGCGGGACGGCGACCTCGTCGAACAGCCCGCTGGCGATGATCTTGCCGATGCCGACACAGTTCATCGCCACCCCTCCGCACCGACCCCGGCCCTTCCAAGTGGAAGCGCCGGAAGGCGCTGCCCGTCTTCACTAACGAGCGCGGCGAGGCGATCCGCCGTGCGGCCTGGGCGTCGGTCTGGGAGAACCTCGGGCGGGTCGCCGACAAGGCCCTCCTGAAGCAGCACGAGGTTGCGTTCAATAGCTGGGAGCGCCGCGGCCGGCCGGATGGTGCGGAGCCGACGCTCCGCCAGGTGCCGGACGACGCGACGATGCACGACCTCCGGCACTTCTACGCCTCGGTGCTGATTAAGCACCAGGAGAGCGTCAAGACGGTGCAGAAGCGGCTCGGCCACGCCAAGCCGCCGATCACGCTCAACACCTATACCCACCTGTGGCCGGACGAGGAGGACACAACGAGGGCGGCGATCGAGGCCGTCTTCGATGCCGTGCCGTCGATGTGCCCTCCTCGCAGTGGGATGGCGCTCGGTTCAACCTGAGCATTATGTGTGGATGGAGCCGGACGACCTGTCGTAGAGGCGCCAGGCGGGAAGGCGCAGGGCGCTGCTGCCACCCTCGATGTCGAGCAACTGCCGCCGCCGGAGCATAAGACGTAGGTGGCGAGCCTCGTCAGCTCCCTCAGAATGTCCGAGGTCGAGTAGAACTGCCCGCATGTCCTGGCCAGTTCGTGTGATGGCGTCAGCTCGATGGCCGTTCACAACGGTGTCGAGCTCGGCGGTCGATCCAGGAGAAGCCGACAGGTGGGTGTACAACCTCTTGAGCAACTCGTTGTGCTCGTTGTGGTCGGCCCGGACTTGGTTCCCCGCTGAAGCTGAGGCACGGAAGAGCGTGGTGCCGACTCCGCCGCGCTGCTGCCAGAGTTCGGCATTGCCGACGACGATCAGGTGTGAGCGAGCACGGGTGATCGCAACGTTCCAGAGGTTGAGCTGTCGGTCCACCCAGCCGATCGCACCGGGGTGCATTCCGTCACTCGCGACCAGGGAGAAGATCACGACATCGCGTTCCCCTCCCTGGAAGGTGTGGACAGTGCCGACACGGACCCGCGCTGGATCGTGATCGCGGAGGCGGTTCCGCAGCGCTTCCTCGTGGGCCTTGAACGGGGTGACGACACCGATGGAGGCCTCGGCAGGAAGATCGCGGAGCAGGCTCCGTACGAAGCTGTCCACCATGGTGATCTCGCCCTCGTTGACCCAGGAGTTCCCGGATCGCGGCCGTGCAGCCGTAGCCCTGACATCCGACCAGAAGATCGCCGGCTTCTCCAAGGACGGGCGCGATCGGACATCCGTGAGGACGGTCAACCGGCCGTCGTAGAAGAGACGGTTGGAGACGGCGGCGATCTCCGGATGGCACCGGAAGTGCTCGTCCAGGAGCAGGCTGGTTCCGGCAGCCCGCTCCGCTGCGTGGAAGGCACTGTGCCGCCGATAGGCCAGCTGCTGGCGCTCAAGCCAGTCCGAGCGAAGTCCACTTGCGCGCCGGATCACCGACTCGCGCTCCGGGCCGATCTTGGCGATGTGCGGCAGCTGCATGGCATCCCCGATGATCAGCGCGCGGCGCGCCCGGAACAGCAGGGGCAGCACATGGGGGATGGCGCATTGACTGGCCTCGTCGACGATCACCAGGTCGAAGAGGGCGGCGTCCGGTGGGAACCGTCGGGCCGAGAGACTGGTCACTGCCCAACCCCGAACGGAGGGCAGCACCGATTTGACCGCAGGCCAGTCACTCCCGTTGGCGTCGCGAGCGGTGAGCAGTCCGATGATGGCTTGCCGCCCCGCGCGGGCTGCCGTCTTCACGGCACTGTCGAGCAGAACGTTGCTGGTGGATCGCACCCCGAACTCGGCGCCGTCGAGCTTCTCGGTCAGCACGGCGTCGTCCGGCAGGGCCAGTGCACGCGCGCGCCCGCTGCGCCAGCCTTGTTCGGCTGCGGCGAAGTCCGATAGAACCGAGCACAGCTCGGCGGTCGGCCGTTCGTCGGACTCGATTCCGACTCGGCGCAGCAACCCCTTGCGGCGGCGTTCACCGAAGAACCAGGCACGCGAGAGGCCAGCGGCCTTGCGCGCCAGCTGATCGAGGTCGCTGCCAGCGAGAAGCTCGACCAGGTCACCGACCGGTGTGCCGAGGCTATCGGCGTGCTGGTCCCGTGCCTCGCCGGTCTGACGCAGTGCCCGC
Source organism: Kitasatospora sp. NPDC001225 (assembly GCF_053597855.1). Classification (NCBI taxonomy): domain Bacteria; kingdom Bacillati; phylum Actinomycetota; class Actinomycetes; order Kitasatosporales; family Streptomycetaceae; genus Kitasatospora; species Kitasatospora sp. NPDC001225. Next base: position 58,373 of record NZ_JBSFJC010000013.1, on the reverse strand, counting down.
TCGGTGCGGGCCACCTGGGCGAACTCCTTCCGCACCCGAGAAAGCTGGTCGGTCGCGACATCGACCTCCAGCCCAGCGGTCGTGAGATTCCGCTCCGGTGCCGAGACCTCCAACAGTGCGCGAAGGGTCCTTGCTTCGATCTCCCGGTAGTCGACCTCGCGCCCGGTGGAGCCGGTGCGGACGACACTGCCCGGCGAGAGCTGCTCGCAGCGCTGCCAGACCTCGTCCACGGCCTGGTTGTTGGTGGAGGCGATCAGCACCCGCTCACCGGCAGTCAAGGCCGTGGCGACGAGATTGGCCACCAGCTGGCTCTTGCCGGTACCGGGCGGACCGGTGGCCACGGTGAGCCGATGCGTCATGGCCGACCGCAGCACGGCCGACTGCGCCTCGTTGGAGGGAAGCGGCGTCACCAGTCGGACCGGCCGGGCGTTTCCTTCGTCAGACTCCGAACGTTCGGCCGGTACCGGTGAGAGTGCGGCGAGGGCGGTGCGCCCGATCTCGGGAATCTTCCTGGCGATGTTCTTGAAGTCGTCCAGCAGCTTCTTGGTCGCCCTGGAGTCGCGCGGAGCCAGGAAGAGCACTGCGGAGTTACGAGCGCCGCGGCCTGGCGTCTTGACGTCGATCCGGTCGGCCAACTGGTCGGGGCGGGGCTCGTCGACACACGGCAGCTCGTACTCCTGCATCAGGAGGTTGCGCACGTCCACAGCCATCCGATCATGCTGTCCCGCATGCCAGGTCGGATGGTAGGTCTCCGAGAGCTCGGCGGCCTGCTCCTTGCCGAGCCACTCCTCGGCCAGCCGGGGGTGTGGCATGACCGGGCCGTAGGGCTTGAGCCGGATGCTGTCCTCGTGATGCACCACCTCGACCCGGCGTACAAGCAGCGGGGCGAACTTCGGATTTGCCCAGCTCCTTCCGGTGCGAGGGCCGGTGAGGAGGACAACGGGGTAGCCGGCCCAGAGGTCCGCGTCCTGGGCCGTGGCGGCCTCGATCAGTTCCACCGCCTCCGCTGGCACTTCGGTGCAGTCGTCCTCGTCCAACTCGCCGGACAGGAAACGCTCCGATCCGGTGAGACAGACGTAGGAGGTGCCGTGGTCATGGACGGACAGGAGCGGTGTGTCGGCCTCGTCCGAGAGCACACATTCCCGGTAGTAGTCGAGGAGTTCGCTCCACCCGGGTTGGCTCCGGCCCGGAGAGGCGGCCTTGGGAGTCTGCTCGGTCGGTGGAGTCTCGGAAGAAGCCCGCCGATTGAGCGGTGCGAGTCGCGGGGCGCTGCCGACAGGGCAACTGGCCAGGATCATGCGGTCGTCGACACCGTGGGCGGACTTGACTGGGATCTGCGCCGACCCCTTGGCGCGCATGCGTCGGACGACGTAGTCGAACAGGTCGCCGACGGAGACCTCTCCAGTCCCGCTCTTGCTGACCTTGCCGGTGCGCAGCGCTTCGACTACTTCCGCGGTGAAGGCGGACGGCTCGATCACGCCACCGATCTCGGAGCCGCCGAACGAGTCCTCACCGACGCGCGAGGACGAGAGCACGTACACGCCGTGACTCCGCAGGGGCGAGTCCGCACCCGACTTCGCGGCCGGTGTGCTCGGCTGGTCCGTGGTTCGCAGGCCGACTGCGAAACCACCGCTCTGGCAGCAGTCGATCATCACGACCTTCTGCCGCGCCCAGCAGGACTCCAGGCGCTCGTTGACGAAGCCCGCGCCCACCGCGGTCGCGGCGACCCGGTCGTAGTCGGTGTCCTTGGCGACGAAGTGGAACTCTCCACCCGCGCGAGCGGAGAGCCTGGTGCCGTGGCCGGAGACATAGAGGAGTGCGAGTTCGTCCTGATCGCAGCTTTCGAGGAACTCGCTGATCTCGTACTGCATGTCGTCCGCAGTGAGGTCGGTGACCGTCTTCACCGAGACGAAGGCACCGATGCTGCGGTGTTCGAGTACCTGCCCCAAGTGCCAGATGTCCGCCTTGGTGGAGGGCAGGCGACCGAAGCGGCCGTCGTCGTAGTTCTCGTTGGCGATCAGCAGAGCGCGGCGCCGCACCAAGCGAGTCACGCCTGTTCGTCCTCGGAGGTGCCCGGCTCGTCGGCCTGGTTGAGGAAGGCTCGGATGATCCGCTCTTGGGTCTCGTCCGGCCGACCAGTCACGGTGAGCGACCGTTCCCCGTCAGTGATCTCGACTTTCCGATGGCGGTCCTTGGCGCACCATTCCTTGATCAACTCGATCAGGACGCGGGACGCCGGCCGAGCAGCGGCTGCTGCGAGCCCCAGGGCTGTGATCTCGGTGAGCGCCCCGCCCTTGCGGCCATCGTCTGTGGGTGCGGTCTCGGCAGTCAGGTAGGCCGTCTCGGGTGCGCCGGCGCGATGGAGCGCGTCCTGTAGGTCCCGAGTGAGACGTTCCTGGCGGAGAGTGTCGCCGCCAGCGAGCACCTCCAGCCGCCACAGCGGTTGCTCCTGGCTCACGTTGCCCCCCATCCTCGCCAACAGGCCACCCTGCAGGCCGAGGACAGGCTACGCCGCTCGATGGTTCTGCGTGACCGTTTGATCACATAGGGGTTCCTGGAGGTGGTTTTCCCGGGGTGCGTGGCGTCAAGAGGGCGTGGACTGACACCGAATGCGCTGGCCGGTGTCGACGCCCCGGGGGGCACATCGAGGGGAGCTGCTTCGACACGCTTCTGGCTGTGCGCATCGTCCAGCGTTGTGCCCTCGATGTGCCCTCCCGGGCCGAAAAGCTAGCGTTCCCGCAGGTCAGCGGCGTTTGCTAGCGGTAGTTCACGTACTGGATCGCGAAGTCCAGGTCCTTGCCCTTGAGCAGGGCCTGCACGGCCTGGAGGTCGTCGCGGCTCTTCGAGCTGACGCGCAGCTCGTCGCCCTGGACCTGCGCCTTGACGCCCTTCGGGCCCTCGTCACGGATGATCTTCGCGACCTTCTTCGCGTCCTCCGTGGTGATGCCCTCCTTGACGTTGGCGAAGATCTTGTACTCCTTGCCGGACAGCTGGGGCTCGTTGGCGTCCAGGGCCTTCAGCGACAGGCCGCGCTTCACGAACTTGGTCTGGAGGATGTCGAGTACGGCGCGCACGCGCTCCTCGCCGTTCGCCTTCATCTCGATCTTCTCGCCCGAGCGGCTGATCTCGGCGCCCACGTTCTTGAAGTCGAAGCGCGTCGCGATCTCGCGGGAGGTCTGGTTGATCGCGTTGTCGACCTCCTGCCACTCGACCTTCGAGACGATGTCGAAACTGGAGTCGGCCATGGGTATTGGTCTCCTTGATGCTCTGGTCTTCACTGGCACGGGCCCGCCCCTCGGGGGCGCCCGCGACCCCAGCCTATCCAGCGCCACACCGGCCCCGCCCGTAGCGGGCGCCCGCGGTTTCTTGATCGTCGCGTGATCTATCGAGTGGCGGAGCACCCCCCGGCATCGGGTATGGTTTACCAAGTCGAACGGGGTGAACACCCCGGGAAACGAAGATCCTGGCTGGTTGCCCGAGCGGCCAAAGGGAGCAGACTGTAAATCTGTCGCGCAAGCTACGCAGGTTCGAACCCTGCACCAGCCACAGGATAGAGAAACAGCCCCCGATCTGCGGAAACGCGGATCGGGGGCTGTTTCGTTTTGCCGGGGTGGCCTTGCCGGGGGCGGGGGAGCGGGGAGTCGGGAGGGCGGGTGCCGGGCCGACTTATTGCACATTGCTTGCAATTACGGGTGCCAGGCAGCAGAGTGGGGCCCGGGGGTGGGAGTCCTTCGACAGAGCTGATCGTCTTCCCAGCCGGCGACCGCCGGGACAAACGGCTCGCCCCACCCCCGCCAACAGCCACCCGACGGAGGCCGACGCGGCGTGACGGCCGCGTCAAGGGCACGTCAAGGCCGCTCGTGGCGGCGTCAGGAACGCGTAGGGGCCCGGCGGGCGACGGGCGCGCGGACCGCAGGATCGGAGCAACTACCGACTGCGGAGGTCCCGTCCGATGTCCAGCGCCATCACCACCCCGGCCGTCACGGCCGACTCCGAGCCGCCTGGCACCGGCGCGGGAGACGAGCGGCACCGGCTCAGCGCGCTCGGCGGGCTGGCCGCGCTCTCGCTGGACGCCATGGCCTCGGTCGCGTACGGGCCGGAGTCGATCGTGCTGGTGCTGGCCGCCGCCGGGGCGTACGGGCTGGGCTTCACGCTGCCGGTCACCGCGGCGATCGCCCTGCTGCTGGCGGTGCTGGTGGCCTCCTACCGGCAGGTGATCGCGGCGTTCCCGGACGGCGGCGGCGCCTACGCGGTGGCAAAGGCGCACCTCGGCCGCCGGACCGCGCTGACCGCGGCCGCCTCGCTGGTCGTCGACTACGTGCTGAACGTCGCGGTCTCGGTCACCGCCGGCGTCGCCGCGCTCACCTCGGCCGTCCCGAGCCTGTACGACGACCGGGTCTGGCTCTGCCTGGGGGTGCTCGCGCTGGTCACCGCGGTGAACCTGCGGGGGATCGCCGAGTCGGCGCGCTGGTTCATGGCGCCGACGGCCGTCTTCGTGCTCTCCATCCTGGCGATCGTCGTGGTCGGCCTGTTCCGGGACGCCCCGGCCAGCACCGCGGCCGCCGCCGGCCACGCCTCGACGCTCGCCGAGAACGCCACCACCGTCGGCGCGCTGCTGCTGCTCAAGGCCTTCGCGGCCGGCTGTTCGGCGCTGACCGGGGTGGAGGCGGTGGCCAACGCCGTCCCCTCCTTCCGCACCCCGCGGGTCAAGCGCGCCCAGCACACCGAGGTCGCGCTCGGCGCCCTGCTCGGCGTGATGCTGATCGGACTGGCCGTGCTGATCGGCCGCTTCCACCTCCAGCCGGTCGAGGGCGTCACCGTGCTCGCCCAGCTCGCCGACGCCTCGCTCGGCCACGGCTTCGGCTTCTACGTCGTCCAGTTCGCCACCGTGGTGCTGCTCGGGCTGGCCGCCAACACCTCCTTCGGCGGGCTGCCGGTGCTGCTCGACCTGCTCGCCCGGGACAACCACCTCCCGCACCTGTTCGCGCTGCGCGCCGACCGCCAGGTGTACCGGTACGGCGTGCTGTTCCTGGCCGCGGTCTCGGCGGCGCTGCTGGCCGGCTCCGGCGGGGACGTCAACAGCCTGGTGCCGCTGTTCTCGATCGGCGTGTTCGTCGGCTTCACCATCTGCCAGGTCGGCATGGTCCGGCACTGGCTGCTGCACCGGCCGTCCGGCTGGCGGTGGAAGGCCGCGCTGAACGGCTTCGGGGCGCTGCTCACCGGCGTCGCGGCGCTGGTCGTCACCGGCACCAAGTTCACCGAGGGCGCCTGGGGCATCGTGGTGGCCCTGCCGCTGCTGGTGGTGCTGTTCGAGGCGGTCCACCGCAGTTACGGGCGGATCGGCGAGCGGCTGGAGCTGGGCCGGGTGCCCGGCCCGGTGACCAGGCAGCGCAGCCTGGTCGTCGTCCCGGTGACCGCGATCACCCGGCTGACCAGGGACGGCCTGTCGGCGGCGCTCTCGCTCGGCGACGAGGTGATGGCGGTGACCGTGGTGCACGAGCCGGCCGCCGCCGAGGCGCTGCGCCGGGACTGGGAGCTGTGGCGGCCCGGCGTGCCGCTGGTGGAGATCCCGGACGTCCACCGCCGGCTGGGCCGGCCGATCGCCGACTTCGTCAACGAGCTGGGGGCGGAGCACGCCTACGACCGGCTCACCGTGCTGATCCCCGAGGTGGAGCCGGCCCGCTGGTGGCAGCGGGCGCTCCAGAACCGGCGCGGCGCCGTGATCGACCGCGCCCTGCGGCGGCACACCGACGCGGTGGTCTGCCGGCTGCGCATGCGGATGTGATCAGGGGACGGGTACGGAACGGCCCCGGACGGCAGCCCGCCGCCCGGGGCCGTTCCGTACCCGGGCGTGCCCCCGGCGGCCCGCCGCCGAACGCGCCCCCGGCCCGCCGCCGTGTCTCGGCCCGATCACGACGGTCTCGGTCCGGTGAAGCGCCCGTCAAGGCCGCGTCAACGTCGCGCTGTCACCCGTATGGAGGGCGTCAGGGCCCCATAACGCGCCGCTGACGGCTGGTTTGCTGCATCTGCCGGTCGTCCGCCGGCGCCGCGCGAGCCCCTTCGGCCCAGGTCGCGGCATCTCCCGAACCACTCTGGTGGAGCCCATGTCCGATCTCATCTACGTCGGTGTCACGGTCGCCGTGTTCGCCGTCATCGCCCTGATCGCGCGGGGGGTGGAGAAGCTGTGAGCGCCGAGAACATCGCTGGTCTGGTCGTGGCCGTCGCGCTCGTCGGCTATCTCGTCGTGGCGCTGATCTTCCCGGAGAAGTTCTGACATGGGATCCACTCTCGCGGGCTGGCTCCAGGTCATCGCCCTCGTCGGCGCGCTGGCCCTGTGCTACCGCCCCCTCGGCGACTACATCGCCAAGCTCCTCACCTCCGCCAAGCACCTCAGAGTCGAGCGCGGCATCTACAAGCTGATCGGCGTCGACGGCGACGCGGACCAGCGCTGGCCGTCGTACCTCCGCTCGGTGCTGGCCTTCTCGGCCGTCTCCGTCCTCTTCCTCTACGGCCTGATCCGCCTCCAGGGCTACCTGCTGCTGAACCTGGGTGTTCCGCAGATGGAGGGCCACCAGGCCTGGAACACCGCGATCTCGTTCGTCGCCAACACCAACTGGCAGTCCTACGGCGGCGAGTCCGCGATGGGCCACCTGGTGCAGATGGCGGGCCTGGCGGTGCAGAACTTCGTCTCCGCGGCCGTCGGCATCGCCGTCGTCGCCGCGCTGATCCGGGGCTTCACCCGCAACCGGACGGACCGGATCGGCAACTTCTGGGTGGACCTCACCCGGATCAACCTGCGCCTGCTGCTGCCGGTCTCGATCGTCTTCGCCCTGGTGCTGGCCGCCAACGGCGTGATCCAGAACTTCCACGGCTTCCACGAGGTGACCTCGCTGGCCGGCGAGGTCCAGAAGATCCCGGGCGGCCCGGTGGCCTCCCAGGAGGTCATCAAGCTGCTCGGCACCAACGGCGGCGGCTTCTTCAACGCCAACTCGGCGCACCCGTTCGAGAACCCGACCGGTTTCACCAACCTGGTCGAGATCTTCCTGATCCTGCTGATCCCGTTCGCGCTGCCGCGGACCTTCGGCCGGATGGTGGGGGACAACCGCCAGGGCTACGCGATCGTCGCCGTGATGGGCCTGTTCTGGGCCGCCTCGGTGGCCCTGCTGACCCTCGCCGAGTCGCAGCACCACGGCACCGCCCTGCAGGCCGCGGGCGCCGCGATGGAGGGCAAGGAGCAGCGCTTCGGCATCGCCGCGAGCTCGCTGTTCGCCGCCTCGACGACGCTGACCTCGACCGGCGCGGTGAACTCCTTCCACGACTCGTACACGCCGTTCGGCGGCGGGCTGACGGTCTTCAACATGATGCTGGGCGAGATCGCGCCCGGCGGTGTGGGCTCCGGCCTGTACGGGATGCTCGTGCTGGCGGTCATCGCGGTGTTCGTGGCGGGCCTGATGGTCGGCCGCACCCCCGAGTACCTGGGCAAGAAGCTCGGCGGCCGGGAGATGAAGTTCGCCTCGCTGTACATCCTCACCACGCCGACGATCGTGCTGGTCGGCACGGGTGTGGCGATGGCCCTGCCGGGTGAGCGCGCCGGGATGCTCAACTCGGGCGCCCACGGCTTCTCCGAGGTGCTGTACGCCTTCACCTCGGCGGCCAACAACAACGGCTCGGCCTTCGGCGGCATCACCGTCAACACCGACTGGTACGACACCGCGCTCGGCCTGGCGATGATCTTCGGCCGGCTGCTGCCGATCGTCTTCGTCCTGGCGCTGTCCGGCTCGCTCGCCCAGCAGCAGCCGGTCCCGGCCACCCCGGGCACCCTGCCCACCCACAAGCCGCTGTTCGTGGGCCTGCTGTCGGGCGTGATCCTGATCGTCGTCGGCCTCACCTACTTCCCGGCCCTGGCTCTCGGGCCGATCGCGGAAGGTCTGTCCTCCTGATGTCCACCCCTACGCTCAACCCCGCACCGGCCGACAAGGCGGAGCCCGCCGCGCCGCACAGAGTGTCGAGCGGCCTGCTCGACCCGAAGCTGATCCTCGCGTCCCTGCCGGACGCGGTGAAGAAGCTCGACCCCCGGGTGATGGTCAAGAACCCGGTGATGTTCGTGGTCGAGGTCGGCTCGGTGGTCACCACCGTCGCCGCGATCGCCGACCCGTCCGTGTTCGCCTGGGCCATCACCGTCTGGCTCTGGCTGACCACGATCTTCGCCAACCTGGCCGAGGCCGTCGCCGAGGGCCGCGGCAAGGCGCAGGCCGACACCCTGCGCAAGACCAAGAGCGACACCATGGCCCGTCGGCTCACCGACTGGCCGGCCACCGGCGCCGAGGAGGAGGTGCCCGGCACCGCGCTCCGGCTCGGCGACCACGTGGTGGTCGAGGCCGGGCAGGTCATCCCCGGTGACGGCGACGTGGTCGAGGGCGTCGCGAGCGTCGACGAGTCGGCGATCACCGGCGAGTCCGCGCCCGTCATCCGGGAGTCCGGCGGCGACCGCAGCGCCGTCACCGGCGGCACCAAGGTGCTGTCCGACCGGATCGTGGTGAAGATCGCCTCGGAGCCCGGCAAGTCGTTCATCGACCGAATGATCGCCCTGGTCGAGGGCGCCGCCCGGCAGAAGACGCCGAACGAGATCGCGCTCAACATCCTGCTGGCCTCGCTGACCATCGTCTTCCTGGTCGCGGTCGTCACGCTCCAGCCGATGGCCACCTACGCGGGCGCCCCGCAGTCGATGATCGTCCTGGTCGCCCTGATCGTCGCGCTCATCCCGACCACCATCGGCGCGCTGCTCTCCGCGATCGGCATCGCCGGCATGGACCGGCTGGTGCAGCGCAACGTGCTGGCGATGTCCGGCCGCGCCGTCGAGGCCGCCGGCGACGTCAACACCCTGCTGCTCGACAAGACCGGCACCATCACCCTGGGCAACCGCCAGGCCGCCGAGTTCCTGCCCGCCCCGGGCGTCTCCACCGAGGACCTGGCCAGTGCCGCGCAGCTCTCCTCGCTCGCGGACGAGACCCCGGAGGGCCGCTCGATCGTGGTCCTCGCCAAGACCGAGTACGGTCTGCGGGCCCGCGCCCAGGGCGAGCTGACCCACGCCACCTGGGTCCCGTTCACCGCCCAGACCCGGATGTCGGGCGTCGACCTGGACGAGGAAATGGAAGGGGCGGAGCGCAGCGACTCGGACAAGGGCGGTGGTGGGCGACGGGTGGGCGTCCACCAGGTCCGCAAGGGCGCCGCCGGTGCGGTCTCCAACTGGGTGACCGGGAACGGCGGTTCGGTCGGCGACGAGGTCTCCACCCTGGTCGACGGGATCTCCGCCGCCGGTGGCACCCCGCTGGTCGTGGCCGCGAAGACGGGCAGCGCGCCCGCCCGCGTCCTGGGGGTCATCCACCTCAAGGACGTGGTCAAGGAGGGCATGCGGGAGCGCTTCGACGAGCTCCGCCGGATGGGCATCAAGACCATCATGATCACGGGCGACAACCCGCTGACCGCCAAGGCGATCGCGGAGGAGGCCGGCGTGGACGACTTCCTCGCCGAGGCCACGCCCGAGGACAAGATGGCCCTGATCAAGAAGGAGCAGGAGGGCGGCAAGCTGGTCGCGATGACCGGCGACGGCACCAACGACGCCCCCGCGCTCGCCCAGGCCGACGTCGGCGTCGCGATGAACACCGGGACCATGGCGGCCAAGGAGGCCGGCAACATGGTCGACCTGGACTCCAACCCGACCAAGCTGATCGAGATCGTGGAGATCGGCAAGCAGCTGCTGATCACCCGCGGCGCGCTGACCACCTTCTCGATCGCCAACGACGTGGCCAAGTACTTCGCGATCATCCCCGCGATGTTCGCCGGGGTCTACCCGGGCCTGAGCCACCTCAACATCATGGGCCTGCACAGCCCGCAGTCCGCGATCACCTCGGCGATCATCTTCAACGCCCTGGTCATCATCGGCCTGATCCCGCTCGCCCTGCGCGGCGTGCGCTACCGCCCGTCCGACGCCAGCTCGCTGCTGCGCCGCAACATCGGCGTCTACGGCTTCGGCGGCCTGGTGGTGCCGTTCGTCGGCATCAAGCTGATCGACCTGATCGTCCAGTTCATCCCCGGCCTCAGCTGAAGCGGGAAGGAGAGAAAACCATGTCCAAGCCCCTGCCGACGATCCTCCGCACCCACTTCACGGCCCTGCGAGCGCTCCTGGTGCTCACCGTGATCCTCGGGGTCGTCTACCCGCTCCTGATCACCGGTGTCTCCCAGGTCGCCTTCACCGACAAGGCGAACGGCTCGCCGGTGACGTCCGGCGGCAGGGAGGTCGGCTCCAGCCTGATTGGCCAGAGCTTCAACCTCCCGAAGACCAACCCGGACGACCCGAAGGAGGAGGCCCAGCCGGACCCGAAGTGGTTCCAGCCCCGCCCCTCCGCCGCCGGGACCGGCTACGACGCGTCCTCCTCCAGCGCCAGCAACCTCGGCCCGAACAGCGAGGACCTGCTGAAGGCCGTCAACGACCGCCGCGCCGCCGTCGCCGCGTTCGACGGCGTCGACCCGGCGAGCGTCCCGGCCGACGCGCTGACCGCCTCCGGCTCCGGCCTCGACCCGCACATCTCCGTCGCGTACGCCAAGGAGCAGGTCGAGCGGGTCGCCAAGCACCGCGACCTGCCGGTGGAGACGGTGGGCAAACTGGTCGAGAAGTACACCGAGAGCCGCTCGCTCGGCTTCCTCGGCAACGAGGGCGTCAACGTCGTGCTGCTCAACAAGGCGCTCAGCGAGCAGAAGTGACACCACCTCGTACAGACGGGTGACCGGGCCGGCCCGGGCACGGGGGGCACGCCTCCCGCGCCCGGGCCGGCCGACCCGCGTCCGCAGACGTGCACCACCTCCCGATGGAAAGAGCAGTGCCCATGGCCCGCGACCTCACCCCCGGCACCGGCATCCGCGGCGGCCGGCTGAGGGTGTACCTCGGCTCCGCGCCGGGGGTCGGCAAGACGTACCGGATGCTGGACGAGGCCCGGCGCAGACAGGAGCGCGGGGCCGACGTCGTGGTCGGGTACATCGAGTGCCACGGCAGACCGCACACCGAGGCCATGCTGGCGGGCCTGGAGGTCGTGCCCCGCGTCCACCGCGACTACCGGGACGCCGGGTTCGACGAGATGGACCTCGACGGCGTGCTCGCCCGCCGCCCGTCCGTCGTGCTGGTGGACGAGCTGGCGCACACCAACATCCCCGGCGGCCGGCACGCCAAGCGCTGGCAGGACGTCGAGGAACTGCTCGCCGCCGGGATCGACGTCGTCACCACCGTCAACATCCAGCACCTGGAATCGCTGAACGACGTCGTCCGGAAGATCACCGGCATCCCGCAGCGGGAGACCGTCCCGGACGAGGTGGTCCGCCGGGCCGACCAGATCGAACTCGTCGACATGGCCCCGCAGGCGCTGCGCCGCCGGATGGCCCACGGCAACGTCTACAAGGCGGAGAAGGTGGACGCCGCGCTCTCGAACTACTTCCGGGTCGGCAACCTCACCGCCCTGCGCGAACTCGCCCTGCTCTGGGTGGCCGGGCGGGTGGACGAGGGACTGCGCGACTACCGGGCCAGCCACAACATCGACCGGGTCTGGGAGACCCGCGAGCGGGTCGTGGTCGCCCTCACCGGCGGCCCCGAGGGCGAGACCCTGATCCGCCGCGCCGCCCGGATCGCCGACCGCACGGCCGGCGGCGAACTGCTGGCCGTCCACGTCTCCCGCAGCGACGGCCTGGCCGGCGCCTCCTCCGGCGCCCTCGCCCAGCAGCGGCAGCTGGTGGAGACCCTCGGCGGCAGCTACCACGTGGTGGTCGGCGACGACGTCCCGACCGCGCTGCTCACCTTCGCCCGCGCCCACCACGCCACCCAGCTGGTGCTCGGCACCAGCCGCCGCGGCCGGATCAACCGCTTCCTCACCGGCCCCGGCACCGGGCAGACCACCGTGGACGACTCCGAGGACATCGACGTCCACATGGTCACCCACGAGTTCACCGGCCGCGGCCGGCTGCCCTCGCTCGGCCGCCGCCACTCCCGGCGCCGCACCATCGCCGGCTACCTGGCCGGCCTGGCGGTGCCCTGGCTGCTCACCGTCCTGCTCTCGCAGGCGGACCACAGCATCAACCTGACCACCGACGCGCTGATCTTCCAGCTCGGCGTGGTGATCGTCGCCCTGCTCGGCGGCGCGGTGTCGGCCCTGCTGGCCTCGGTCGTCGCCTCGGTGCTGCTCAACTACTACTTCATCCCGCCGGTCCACAGCCTGACCATCGGCGAGACCAACAACATCGTCGCCCTGGTGGTCTTCGCCGCGATCGCGCTCACCGTCTCCACCGTGGTCGACCACGCCGGCCGGCTCACCAGCCGGGCCGCCCGCGCCACCGCCGAGGCCGAGACCCTCTCCACCCTGGCCGGCAGCGTGCTGCGCGGCGCCGACGCGCTGCCCGCCCTGCTGGAGAAGTCCCGGACGGCCTTCGGCATGCGGGCCGTCGCGCTGCTCTCCCGGGGCGACGGCGAGGTGCTCGCGCACAGCGAGGGGGACCACCAGGGCGACGGCGAGGGGCCGCACGAGACCGCCGAGGTCCCGGTCGGCGCGGACGCCCTCCTGGTGCTCACCGGCCGCCGGCTGCCCGCCGCCGACCAGCGGGTGCTGACCGCCTTCGCCGCCCACGTCGCCGCCGCGCTGGAGCGCGACCGGCTGGCCGTGGTCGCCGCCGAGGTCGAGCCGATCAAGGCCGCCGACCGGATGCGCACCGCCCTGCTCGCCGCCGTCAGCCACGACCTGCGCACCCCGCTGGCCGCCGCCCGCGCCTCGGTCGGCTCGCTGCGCAGCCCCGACGTCGAGTTCTCGCCCGAGGACCAGGCCGAACTCCTCGCCACCGCCGACGAGTCGCTGGTCAAACTCACCCGGCTGGTCGACAACCTGCTCGACATGAGCCGCCTCCAGGCCGGCGCGCTCACCCTGCACCTCACCGAGACCCACCTCGACGAGATCCTGCCCCGGGCGCTCGACAGCCTCCCCGACCCGTACGCGCCGGTCCAGCCGCTCGACCTGGACACCGCCCCGCCGGTGCTCGCCGACCCGCCGCTGCTGGAGCGGGTGCTCGCCAACGTGATCACCAACGCGCTGCGGTACAACGCCCCCGGCGCGCCCGTCCTGGTCACCGCCAGCCACCACGCCGACCAGGTGGAGATCCGGGTGATCGACCGCGGCCCCGGCATCGCCCCCGAGGACCGCGACCGGGTCTTCCTGCCCTTCCAGCGCCTCGGCGACACCGACAACACCACCGGCGTCGGCCTCGGCCTCGCCCTCTCCCGCGGCCTCGCCGAGGCGATGGGCGGCAGCCTGGAGGTCGAGGACACCCCGGGCGGCGGCACCACCATGCTGCTCACCCTGCCCGCCGCCACCACCGCGCCCAGCACCACCGAGCCCGGCACAACCGAGCCCAGCACCACTGAGCCTGGAGCTTTCGGGGAGGAACCTCCACATGAGTGAACGAAGTGAACGAACCATCGAAAGGTGCGTGTCTCGCGAAGCGACTGCCGAGCGAAGCGAGGCGGGCGCATGAGTGAGATTCTGGTCGTCGACGACGAACCCGCCCTCCTGCGCACCCTGCGGATCAACCTCAGCGCCCGGCACTACGCCGTCCGCACCGCCGCCAGCGGCGGGGAGGCGCTGGACCGCGCCGCGCACAGCGCCCCGGACGCCGTCCTGCTCGACCTCGGCCTGCCCGACCTCGACGGCATGGACGTGCTGCGCGGCCTGCGCACCCACAGCGCGGTGCCGATCATCGTGCTCTCCGGCCGGACGGACGCCGCCGACAAGGTGGGCGCCCTGGACGCGGGCGCCGACGACTACCTCACCAAGCCGTTCCTGATGGACGAGCTGCTGGCCCGGCTGCGCGCCGTGCTGCGCCGGCCGCTGGGCGACGTGCCGCTGGGCCGGCCGGTGATCGGCGACCATACCGTGGATCTCGCGGCCACCGCGGTGCACGGCCCGAACGGACCGGTCCGGCTCACCCCGACCGAGTGGCGCATCCTCGCCCTGCTGCTCGCCAACCCGGGCCGGCTGGTGCCCGGGAGGCAGATCCTGCGCGAGGTGTGGGGCCCGGCTCAGGAGGGGCGCGGCAACTATCTGCGGGTCTACTTCGCGGGGCTGCGCCGCAAGTTGGAGCGCGATCCGGCCCGGCCGCGGCACCTGGTCACCGAGCCGGGGATCGGGTACCGGTACGTGCCGTGACGGACCGGCGCACCGGTGCCGGCGCGCCCCCGTCAACGAGCCGTCAAGAGCGGCCCGGTGGGCGACAGGGGGGCGTCAAGGCCGCTCGGCGGCGGTGTTCCGCGGGCGTAGTGTCGGTGTCGAACGAGCGGCCCCTGCTCCGTGTGGGGGAGGTCCGGGGCCGCTCCAGCCGCCGCCCGAGGCGGCCAGCAGGTGGGGGAGGGGCGCGCGACACCAGTCGCGCGCCCCCATCTGCCGTCAGGGGCCATCAGGCCCACTCCGGGACCGGCTCAGCCGTCCCCGCCCCCGGACTGCCGGGGCAGCGCCAGCGCCACCGTGTCCGCGAACTCCCGGACCGCGCTGGTCCGGCTGACCACCCGGCCGCTGTGCACCACCAGCCGGCTGTGCCCGCCCGCGAGCGCCCCGGCCAGGCTGTCCCCGCGCACCGCCAGCAGCTCCGCCGGGAACCCGGCGTCCACCCGGACGGGTGCCAGGCCGAGCGCCGCCCGGGCCTGGTTCGCCACCGCGTCGTACGCCGCCTCCGGGGTCAACTCCCCACCGGCCGCCAGCAGGTAGGCCGATTCCAGCGGATCCGCCCGGCCGACCGGGTTGGACGGGTCGCGCAGCGCCCCGCTGCCCGCCGCCAGCGGCACCCCGGCGGCCGCCAACTCCCGTACCAGGCCCGGCCGCAGGCCCGCCGAGCGGCCCTCCATGCCGGTGCAGCAGCCGTTCTGCGGCAGGCAGACCACCCGGACCCCGCTGGTCGCCAGCACCGTCGACGCGCCCCGGGGCAGCGCCCCGCACGGGCCGAGTGCCACCCGGGGTCGCAGCGGGGCCAACGCCCCGGTCATCCGGGCGAGTTGGGCGGCGTCGCCGGCGCCGGTGTGCAGGTCCACCGGGCAGTCCGCCTCCCGGGCGGCCTCCAGCAGCAGCTGCACGTACCCGGCCGGGTCCGGGTCCAGCTCCGGGCAGCCGCCGGCCGCCGTGGCGCCCAGCTTGAGCGCCTCGCGCAGCTGTGCCCGCCCGTCCGCGCCGGCCCGTCCGGTGAGCAGCCGGGGCATCGCCACCGCCTGGAGTTCGGCCAGTCCGCCCAGCGCCTGCCGGGCGGTCAGCACCGCCTCCAGCCGGCGCAGCCCGTGCACGTCGCCGATCCGGACGTGGGTGCGCTGGGCGGTGGCGCCGTAGCCGAGCGAGGTCAGCGCGGCCTCGGTGACCCGGCGGGTGAGGTCGGCCGGGGTGTCCGGCGGCGGGGTGGGCAGGGCGGCGGAGAAGGCGGTGTCGTAGTGGGCGTGCGCCTCGGCGGGGGCCGGGAGCAGCAGGTAGCCGCGCAGGTCGATCCGGGCGCCGGTGGTGACGGTGGGCGCGCCGGGCAGGGCGGGCAGCGGGCCGAGGCTGCCGACGGTGCCGACCGCCTGGATCCGGTCGCCGCTGATCCGGACGTCCACCACCCGCCCGTCCGCCAGCCGGGCGCCGGTGAGGAGCAGGACCGGGCCGTGCCCGAGCGGGTTGGCCGCCGGGCCGGGCCCGGAGTGCGGCCCGTCGGCGGCTGCGCTGTCCATCGCCCGGCTCCTTCTCGGGCCGGCCCGTGCGGTCGGCCCCGTACGGCTGGCCCGTACCGCCGGCCAGTCCTCCCGATCAATGAGCGTCGAGCCTATGGGCCCGGGGGGCGGGTCGCCGGGAGGCGGGCAATAGTCGTATCGGGTCGGGCCGTGCGGCTCGCGGGCCGATCGAACGCCGGGCCTTGGATCGTCCGTCCGTACCCCTCGCCCACCTGCGGTCTTCGCCGCGGGATACGGATTTCACCTCCGGGCGCGAAACGTGTAATCTCTTCCTCGTTCGCCCCTATAGCTCAGTCGGTAGAGCGTCTCCATGGTAAGGAGAAGGTCTGCGGTTCGATTCCGCATGGGGGCTCTGGTGAGAAGCGGTCAGCTCCGGCTGTGCCGCGGATCACTGTGGCGGTGTAGCTCAGTTGGTAGAGCAAGCGGCTCATAATCGCTGTGTCACCGGTTCAAGTCCGGTCACCGCTACCCCGCGTAGTCGGTCGGGAGATCGCACTCCCGGTCGGCTACTCTTGTTGTGTTCTTATTCGTTGTCCAAGGAAGGCACTCCCGTGGCTGCCACCGACGTCCGCCCGAAGATCACGCTGGCCTGCGTGGAGTGCAAGGAGCGGAACTACATCACCAAGAAGAACCGGCGTAACGACCCGGACCGTCTTGAGATGAAGAAGCACTGCCCCCGCTGCAACTCGCACACCGCGCACCGCGAGACCCGCTGACCCTCTTGCAGGGCGACGGGCCTGTGTGAATTCAGGTCTCTTGCTCCGGGCCGCATCCCTCACAGGGGGTGCGGCCCGGAGTTTTTTTCGTATCCACCCGCGTTCCGAGGAGCCGCCATGGCGCTCGACCCCTCCTTTATCGGGCGTAGCTACCCGCCCACCGAGCCGTACGAGGTCGGCCGGGAGAAGATCCGCGAGTTCGCGACCGCGGTCGGCGACGCCAACCCGGCGTACACCGACCCGGAGGCGGCGAAGGCGCTGGGGCACCCCGACGTGATCGCCCCGCCGACCTTCCCGTTCGTGATCACCTACCGCGCGGCCGGCCAGGTGGTCGAGGACCCGGAGCTGGGCCTGGACTTCAGCCGGGTGGTGCACGGCGACCAGAAGTTCGCCTACACCCGCCCGGTGCGGGCCGGTGACCGGCTGTCGGTCACGGTGACCATCGACAACATCAAGTCGCTGGCGGGCAACGACGTGCTCACCGTGCGTGGCGAGGTGACGGACGCGACCGGCGGGCACGTTGTGACGTCGGTCATGACCCTGGTGGCCCGGGCCGCCGACGAGGCGGGGGAGTGAGCGCGATGGCGATCGACTACGACGAGGTCGAGGTCGGCACCGAGCTGCCGGCGCAGTCCTTCCCGGTGACCCGCGACACACTGGTGCGGTACGCGGGGGCCTCGGGGGACTTCAACCCGATCCACTGGAACGAGAAGTTCGCCCTGGAGGTCGGCCTGCCGGACGTGATCGCGCACGGCATGTTCACCATGGCCGAGGCGATCCGGGTGGTCACCGACTGGGTCGGCGACCCGGCCGCGGTGGTCGAGTACGGCGTGCGGTTCACCCGTCCGGTGCCGGTGCCGAACGACGGGGTCGGTGCGGTGGTCGAGGTCTCGGCCAAGGTCGCCAAGAAGCTGGACGACCGCAGGGTGCAGGTCGACCTGCTGGCCACCACGGGCGGCCAGAAGGTGCTCGGCATGTCCCGGGCCGTCGTCCGGCTCGGCTGAGCGGCCCCGGGGGTCGCGGCGGCCGGGGTCCCGTACGGGATCTCCGGCCGCCGGCGCGGGCCTTGCGTAGATAGTGATTGGCCACTAACTTGGGGTCCATGGCGAAGTCGAGCATCCGGATGAGCGCGGAGGAGCGGCGCGAGAGCGTCGTCCGGGCCGCCCTGACCGAGTTCGCCCGGGGCGGGTACCACGGCACCTCCACCGAGGCGATCGCCCGCCGGGTGGGCGTCTCGCAGCCGTACCTGTTCCGGCTGTTCCCGAGCAAGCAGGCGATCTTCGCCGCGGCCGCCGAGCGCTGCGTCGAGGAGACCTGGCGGGTGTTCGACGAGGCCTCGGCCGGGCTGTCCGGCGAGGCGGCCGCGGAGGCGATGTCCACCGCGTACCTGGGCCTGGTCGAGAACGGCGACCAGCTCATGATGCAGATGCAGCTCTACGTCTCGGCGTCCGCGGCCAGGGCGGCCGGTGAGGACGAGGTGGGGGAGACCGCCCGGCTGCTGTGGGAGGACCTGTTCGACCGGGTCAGGATCCGGATCGGCGGCGGAATGAAGGACGCCACGCAGTTCTTCGCGTACGGGATGCTGATCAACACCCTGGTGGCGCTCGGCTATCCGCCGGACCACCGGATCTGGGCCGGCTTCGACGGGTGCGAGCCGCCCGAGTAGGCGCGCCGCCCGGATGGACGGGCCGCACGGGGTGTCCGTGCGGCCTCTTTTCGGCCCAAAGAAGTTATTGAGCAATAACTACCTAAGGAACCTGGGGGACGTCATGACGGAGAAACCTGCCATGGGCAGAGCGGCGGTCTGGACCCTGGTGATCGTCAGCGCGGCCAGTTTCATGGCCGCCCTGGACAACCTGGTGGTCACCACCGCGCTGCCGTCGATCCGCGAGGAGCTCGGCGGCGGACTGTCCGACCTCGAATGGACGGTCAGCGCCTACACCCTGAGCTTCGCCGTGCTGCTGATGTTCGGCGCCGCCCTCGGCGACCGCTTCGGCCGCCGCCGGATCTTCCTGGTCGGGCTGGCGGTCTTCACCGCCGGCTCCGCCGCGGCCGCGCTGTCCCCGGGCATCGGCGAACTGATCGCCGCCCGCGCCGTCCAGGGCACCGGGGCCGCGGTGATGATGCCGCTCACCCTCACCCTGCTCACCGCCGCGGTGCCCGAAGGCAAGCGGGGGATGGCCTTCGGCATCTGGTCGGGGGTCAGCGGCCTCGCCGTCGCCGCGGGGCCGCTGATCGGCGGCTCGCTGACCGAGCACTTCTCCTGGCAGTGGATCTTCTGGGTGAACGTCCCGGTCGGCCTCGTCCTGCTGCCGCTGGCCTACCTGCGGCTCGGCGAGAGCCGGGGCCCGGGCCGGGCCCTGGACGTGCCCGGAACCCTGCTGGTCAGCCTGGGGATGTTCGGCGTCGTCCTCGGCCTGATCCGCGGCAACCCGGACGGCTGGACCAGCCCGCTGGTCCTCGGCGCCCTGATCGGCGGCACCCTGCTGCTGGCCGCCTTCGTCCGGTACGAGCAGCGGGTCGCCGCCCACCCGATGCTGCCGATGCGACTGTTCCGCAGCCGGGCCTTCTCCGCCGTCAACGCGGCCAGCCTGCTGATGTACCTGGGGATGTTCGGCTCGATCTTCCTGATCAGCCAGTACCTCCAGGGCGTCGGCGGCTTCAGCCCGCAGGAGGCGGGCATCCGGATGCTGCCGTGGACGGCGATGCCGCTGCTGGTCTCGCCGATCGCGGGCATCCTCTCCGACCGGATCGGCGGCCGGCCGATCGTGGTCGCCGGGCTGGCGCTACAGGCCGCGGGCCTGGCGCTGTACGGCCTGGTGGTGGACGGGAGCACCGGCCTCGACTACGTCGCCCAGATACCGGCCACCGTGATCTGCGGGATCGGCATGTCGCTGTACTTCGGCCCGACCGCCCAGCTGGTGATGGCCAGCGTCCGGCCGCAGGAGCAGGGGATCGCCTCCGGCGCCAACAACGCGCTGCGCGAGGTCGGCGGGGCGCTCGGGGTCGCCGTGCTCGCGGCGGTGTTCTCGGGGCAGGGCGGTTACCAGTCGGTGCGGGCCTTCACGGACGGGCTGGTGCCCGCGCTGTACGTCGGCGCCGCCGCCGTCGGGCTCGGCGCGCTCGCCGCGGTGTTCATCCCGCGGCGGCGGAAGGCGCCGGTCGCGGCGGCGGGGGAGCAGGCGGCGGACCGGGCCGAGCCGGCCCGGGTCTGAACGGGGGCGTAGGGGAGGGGCCCGCCGACGGGAATCGCGTTCCGGTCGGCGGACCCCTCCCCCGTACGCTGGTGGGCGTGCTGGTAGAAAACGACGCCCCCCTCGCCCCGCTGACCACGCTCCGGCTCGGCGGCCCGGCCCGCCGCCTGGTGACCGCCCACACCGACGACGAGGTGATCGCCGCCGTCCGCGAGGCCGACGCGGCCGGCGAGCCGCTGCTCGTCCTCGGCGGCGGCTCCAACCTGGTGATCGGCGACGCCGGCTTCCCCGGCACCGTGCTGCGGATCGCCACCGAGGGCTTCGCCCTGGACGGCACCGCGCTGGAGGTCGCGGCCGGCGAGACCTGGTCCGAGGTGGTCCACCGGACCGTGCGCGACCACGGGCTGGCGGGCATCGAGTTCCTGGCCGGCATCCCCGGCTCCGCGGGCGCCACCCCGGTGCAGAACGTGGGCGCGTACGGCCAGGAGGTCGCCCAGTCGATCACCGAGGTGGTCGCGTACGACCGCACCGCCGACGAGGTCGTCACCCTCCCGAACGCCGAGTGCGGGTTCTCCTACCGGCACAGCCGCTTCAAGGCCGAGCCGGACCGCTACGTGGTGCTGCGGGTGCGGTTCCGCCTGGAGGACAACGACGGGCTCTCCACCCCCGTCCGCTACGCCGAGACCGCCCGGCACCTGGGCGTCGAGCCGGGCGCCCGGGTCGCGGTCGGCACGGCCTGGACGGCGGTGCTGCTGCTGCGCTCCGGCAAGGGCATGGTGCTGGACCCGGCGGACCACGACACCTGGTCGGCGGGCTCCTTCTTCACCAACCCGGTGCTCACGGCCGCGCAGTACGAGTCCTTCCGCACCCGCCCGGGCACCGAGGACGCCCCCGCCTACCCGGCCCCGGAGGGCTGCACCAAGACCTCGGCGGCGTGGCTGATCGACCGGGCGGGCTTCGGCAAGGGCTACGGCGGCGGCCCGGCGACGCTCTCCACCAAGCACACCCTGGCGCTCACCAACCGCGGCTCGGCCACCGCCGAGGACCTGCTGGCACTGGCCCGGGAGATCCGGGACGGGGTCCGCGCGGCCTTCGGGGTGGAGCTGGTGAACGAGCCGGTGATGGTGGGCGTCAAGCTCTAGCACTGCTAGGCGGGTACGGCGGCCGCTTCCGCGGGGGCGCGGTCGCCGACCAGCCAGGCGTCGATGTCCGCCAGCAGCTCCTTGCGGACGGCCTCCGGCGCGACCGAGCCGCGCACCGACTGCCGTGCCAGCTCCGCGAGTTCGGCGTCGGAGAAGCCCAGCACGTCCCGGACCAGCTCGTACTGGGCGGCCAGCCGGCTGCCGAACAGCAGCGGGTCGTCCGCGCCCAGGGCGAGCGGCACCCCGGCGTCGAAGAGCCGGCGCAGCGGCACCTCCTCGGGGCGCTCGTAGACGCCGAGCGAGACGTTGGAGGACGGGCAGACCTCGCAGGTGACCTGCCGGTCCGCCAGCCGCTCCATCAGCCGGGGGTCCTCGGCGGCCCGTACGCCGTGGCCGATCCGGGCGGCGCCCAGGTCGTCCAGGCAGTCCCGGACGGACTCCGGGCCGGACAGCTCGCCGCCGTGCGGGGCCGCCAGCAGCCCGCCGTTGCGGGCGATCGCGAAGGCCCGGTCGAAGTCCCGGGCCAGGCCCCGGCGCTCGTCGTTGGAGAGGCCGAAGCCGACCACCCCGTGGTCGGCGTAGCGGACGGCCAGCCGGGCCAGCGTCCGGGCGTCCATCGGGGACTTCATCCGGTTGGCCGCGACCAGGACCCGGATGCCCACCCCGGTCGCCGCGGCGGCGTGCTCCACCGCGTCCAGGATCAGCTCCAGGGCGGGGATCAGCCCGCCCAGCCGGGGCGCGTAGGACGTCGGGTCGACCTGGATCTCCAGCCAGCGGGAGCCGTCCCGCCGCTCGTCCTCGGCGGTCTCCAGGACCAGCCGGCGGATGTCCTCCTCGTCCCGCAGCACCGAGCGGGCGGTGTCGTACAGCCGCTGGAAGCGGAACCAGCCCCGCTCGTCGGTGGCCCGCAGCCGGGGCGGCTCGCCGGAGCTGAGCGCCTCCGGCAGCCGGACGCCGTGCTTGTCCGCCAGCTCCAGGAGGGTGGCGGGCCGCATCGAGCCGGTGAAGTGCAGGTGCAGGTGGGCCTTCGGGAGGCCCCTGACGTCTCGCGGGTTCAACAGGCGTTCCATTCACCGATACTGCCGTATACGGCCCCTGAACGGGAACCGCCCCCTCTACATCCCCTGAAGGGGTGAAAGGGGGCGGTGCGTCGGGTGAAACCCTGGCGTCGGGTTGACGTCGGCGGACGGACCCGAGGTCAGTCGCGGGCCTCGCCGAGCAGCTTCTGGACCCGGCTGACGCCCTCGACCAGGTCGGCGTCGCCGAGCGCGTAGGAGAGCCGCAGGTAGCCGGGGGTGCCGAAGGCCTCGCCCGGGACGACCGCGACCTCGGCCTCGTCCAGGATCAGGGCGGCCAGCTCGGCGGAGGTCTGCGGGCGTCGGCCGCGGATCTCCTTGCCCAGCAGGCCCTTGACCGACGGGTAGGCGTAGAAGGCGCCCTCGGGCTCGGGGCAGAGCACGCCCTCGATCTCGTTGAGCATCCGCACGATGGTCTTGCGGCGGCGGTCGAAGGCCTCGCGCATCTCGGCGACCGCGTCCAGGTCGCCGGCCACGGCGGCCAGGGCGGCGCGCTGGGCGACGTTGGAGACGTTCGAGGTGGCGTGCGACTGGAGGTTGGTCGCGGCCTTGATGACGTCCTTCGGGCCGACCACCCAGCCCACCCGCCAGCCGGTCATCGCGTAGGTCTTGGCGACACCGTTGACCACGATGCACTTCTCGGCCAGCTCGGGCAGCAGGGCCGGCAGCGAGGTGAAGGTGGCGTCGCCGTACACCAGGTGCTCGTAGATCTCGTCGGTGAGCACCCACAGGCCGTGCTCCAGCGCCCAGCGGCCGATCGCCTCGGCCTCGGCCTCGGTGTACACCGCGCCGGTCGGGTTGGACGGCGAGACGAACAGCACCACCTTGGTGTTCTCGGTGCGCGCGGCCTCCAGCTGCTCGACCGAGACCTTGTAGCCGGTGGTCTCGTCGGAGACGACCTCCACCGGGACGCCGCCGGCCAGCTGGACCGACTCCGGGTAGGTGGTCCAGTACGGGGCCGGGATGATGACCTCGTCGCCCGGGTCCAGGATCGCCGCGAACGCCTCGTAGATCGCCTGCTTGCCGCCGTTGGTGACGAGCACCTGGGAGGCGTCCACCTCGTAGCCGGAGTCGCGCAGCGTCTTGGCGGCGATCGCGGCCTTCAGCTCGGGCAGGCCACCCGCCGGGGTGTAGCGGTGGTTCTTCGGGTCGCGGCAGGCCTCGACGGCCGCCTCGACGATGTAGTCCGGGGTGGGGAAGTCGGGCTCGCCGGCACCGAAACCGATGACCGGGCGGCCGGCGGCCTTGAGGGCCTTGGCCTTGGCGTCCACGGCGAGGGTCGCGGACTCGGCGATCGCGCCGATCCGGGCGGAGACCCGGCGGTCGGCGGGGCGGATGGACTGGTCGGGCTGCGGGGTGGAAGCGCTCATGCCTGCATCGTCGCAGAACCGGGACCTACCGGGCATCGGGGTATCGGCATCCGTACGTTCCCGTCCGAATCGCGGCCCGACGGTCCGTCGGAAGGGGTCCCGCCGGACCGGACGTCCGCCGGGGGAGCGGCCGGTCCGGAAGAGAAGCCGGAAGAAGAAGTTCGACCAAACACCCCTCGACCACGTACACTCGCTGCTCGACGGCCCGCCGAGAACCGGAGCTTTCACCGCCTGTACAGACAGCGGGGGGAGATACGGTAGGTTGGTCGCCACCGGAGCCGCGAGGCACCGTAGGGCAATAGCTCAATTGGTAGAGCACCGGTCTCCAAAACCGGCGGTTGGGGGTTCGAGTCCCTCTTGCCCTGCTGCTAGATCCGTTTTCAGCCCGTTCGCTCCACAGGAGTGAGCGGGCTTGATGCGGAGATGGCACCGATCAGCACCGCTAGCCGACTGGCCGCCCCCACCGGGTGCGCGGCGAAGCCGGCAGGACCCGGATTCAGGTGAGGACGAGTGACGGAGACCACGGGCTCCACCGCAACGCCTGAGAGCGGCAACCCCGAGGGTGCCGACGGCGCTGCCGAGATCGCATCGGCCGAGGGCGACAAGAAGTCCGGCAAGCAGAAGAAGTCGGGCAAGCGGGCCAAGAAGGGCCTGTTCGCACGGACCGCCCTCTTCTACCGCCAGATCATCGCCGAGCTGCGCAAGGTCGTCTGGCCGACCCGCGGCGAGCTCACCAACTACACCGCCGTGGTCGTCACCTTCGTGGTGGTCATGATGGCCTTCGTGGCCGGCCTGGACTACGGCTTCTCCAAGCTGAGCCTCCTGGTCTTCGGCTGACCGGCCGCCCCACCTCTCGAACAGCCTCCCGACCCGGGCCGATTACTCGGCCCGGGTCGAGCTGTCGGCGCCGGACGTACGCGCGGCTACCGTGGACTCGGTACTGTTGAAGTCTCCGAGACCTCACCTGGCGCCCGCGCGAGCGGCCGTCCGCCGGGCCGGTCGAGGAGCGCGCCACCTTCACCATCTCCAGGAAAGAAGCCGCCACCGTGTCTGAGTCCCCCCTGTACGACGCCGACGAGACCGTCCGCGAGGCGGATGGCGCCGCCGAGCTGGACGCGGCCGAGCCGGCTGACGACGCCGAGTCCGCCGAGCAGATCGTGGACGCCGCGGACAGCGACGAGGACGAGGTCGAGGCGTACGACGAGGCCGAGGCCGGCGAGCCCGCCGAGGAGGCCGCGCTGCACGTGGAGGGCGACGCCGAGGCCGAGGAGTCCGTCGAGGACGCCGAGGAGGCCGAGGACGCCGAGGAGGCCGAGGAGGAGTCGGCCGACGAGGTCGACCCGGTCGCCAAGTTCCGCGAGGACCTGCGCTTCATGCCGGGCGAGTGGTACGTGATCCACACCTACGCCGGCTACGAGAACCGGGTGAAGCAGAACCTGGAGCAGCGCGCCGTCTCGCTGAACGTCGAGGAGTACATCTTCCAGGCCGAGGTGCCGCAGGAGGAGGTCGTCCAGATCAAGAACGGCGACCGCAAGACCATCCGCCAGAACAAGCTCCCCGGCTACGTCCTGGTGCGCATGGACCTCACCCCCGAGTCCTGGGGCGTCGTGCGCAACACCCCGGGTGTCACCGGCTTCGTCGGCAACGCCTACGACCCGTACCCGCTGACCCTGGACGAGGTCGTCAAGATGCTCGCCCCCGACGTCGAGCGCCAGGCGGCCAAGGAGGCCGGCAAGCCCTCGCCGATCAAGCCGAGCGAGATCCAGGTGCTGGACTTCGAGGTCGGCGACTCGGTCACCGTCACCGACGGTCCGTTCGCGACCCTCCAGGCGACCATCAACGAGATCAACCCGGACTCGAAGAAGGTCAAGGGCCTGGTCGAGATCTTCGGCCGGGAGACCCCGGTCGAGCTCTCCTTCGACCAGATCCAGAAGAACTAGTCATACCGTCTTCGGGTTCGGGGCGGGGGCGAGGAGCCTCCGCCCCGAACCCGTTTTGGTCCAGCGGCGCTGACGCGTTAGCCTGGTCCGATGTGTGTGCTGGCGGCCGGGTGTCGCCCCGGTTTCGCACGCACCAGCAATCACCTCTCGGAAGGACCCGGAGAGACATGCCTCCCAAGAAGAAGAAGGTCACGGGGCTTATCAAGCTCCAGATCAACGCCGGTGCGGCCAACCCGGCGCCGCCGGTCGGCCCCGCGCTGGGCCAGCACGGCGTCAACATCATGGAGTTCTGCAAGGCCTACAACGCTGCGACCGAGTCGCAGCGCGGCATGATCGTGCCGGTGGAGATCACGGTCTACGAGGACCGTTCCTTCACCTTCATCACGAAGACGCCGCCGGCCGCGCGCCTCATCCTGAAGGCCGCGGGTGTCGACAAGGGCTCCAGCGAGCCGCACAAGACCAAGGTCGCCAAGCTCACCAGCGCCCAGGTCCGCGACATCGCCACGACCAAGATGCCCGACCTGAACGCCAACGACCTGGACGCCGCGGAGAAGATCATCGCCGGCACCGCCCGGTCGATGGGCATCACCGTCGAGGGCTGAGTTCCCTTCTCGTCCCCTGTGGTAGGGCCCGCGCAGGCCCGTGACACCACAACTCCATTCATCATTCAGGAGCAGCCATGAAGCGCAGCAAGGCCCTGAAGGCCGCGGACGCCCAGGTCGACCGCGAGCGCCTTTACGCCCCCCTCGAGGCCGTCCGCCTCGCCAAGGCGACCAGCACCACCAAGTTCGACGGCACCGTCGAGGTCGCCATGCGTCTGGGCGTCGACCCGCGCAAGGCCGACCAGATGGTCCGCAGCACCGTGATCCTCCCGCACGGCACCGGTAAGACCGCTCGGGTCCTGGTCTTCGCGACCGGCGAGCGTGCCGAGGCCGCGCGTGCTGCGGGCGCCGACATCGTCGGCTCCGACGAGCTCATCGACGAGGTCGCCAAGGGCCGCCTCGACTTCGACGCCGTCGTCGCCACCCCGGACCTCATGGGCAAGGTCGGCCGCCTCGGCCGCGTGCTCGGTCCCCGTGGCCTGATGCCGAACCCGAAGACCGGCACCGTGACCCCGGACGTGGCCAAGGCCGTGAACGAGATCAAGGGCGGCAAGATCGAGTTCCGCGTCGACAAGCACTCGAACCTGCACTTCATCATCGGTAAGGCCTCCTTCACCGACGAGCAGCTGGTCGAGAACTACGCCGCCGCGCTGGACGAGGTGCTCCGCGCCAAGCCGTCCGCCGCCAAGGGCCGCTACATCAAGAAGACCGCGTTCTCGACCACCATGGGCCCCGGCGTCCTGGTGGACCCGAACCGCACCCGCAACCTCCTCGCCGAGGAGGACCCGGCCGCGGTCTGAGCCCCAGTGCTCTAGAGCAGTCCGTACGACGGGCCCGTACCCCCTTCACCGGGGGTGCGGGCCCGCCGTCGTTCCCGGGGAGGGAGCCGGTACGGGGCCCGGCGCGGGCCGGTCGGGCCGAGGGGCCGGAACGGTTGCCGGATCGGGACACCGGCGGATGGGAACGACGGGCCGAACCGTCGTACGCTCTGCCGGTCAGACCATGTGGAGCACCTGTGACCGCCGGAGTGTGCCGTGCTGCCCGCCCCTCGCCCCACCGTTCTCGTGGCGGCCCTGCTGCTGCTCACCACCACCGGGTGCAGCCTGCTGGCCGTCCCGACCACCCGCACCCCCGGGGGCCCCGCGCCGGTGCCGCCCAAGCAGGTGGTGCTCTCGGCCGCGCAGGGGCTGGACGACGCCGGCGGCGCCCGGATCGACGTGGTCCAGGAGGGCCCGGCCGGCCGGCGCACCGCGAGCGGCTCCCTGGTCTGGGGCGCCGCGGACGAGGCCGGGCTGGCCGTCACCGACGAGCTGGGCACCGGACGGCTGACCGTGAAGGACGGCGCGCTCGACCTCGTCTACCAGGGCGGCGCGGCCAAGCACGCGGAGCGGAGCACCGCCGAGTCGGTCGACCCCGCGGCGGGCCCCGACCCGGAGGGCTTCGCGGGCGGCTGGACGACCGCGCTGATCACCAACCCGGGCAGCCGGGCGTACGAGGTCGCGCAGGGCGTCAAGCTCACCTCGCTCGGCGGCGAGCAGCTGGCCGGGGTGACCGTGGCGCACTACCGGGGCTCCGCGCCGGTGGCCGAACTGTTCGGCAAGGACGACGAGTTGAGCCCGCAGCGGCGGGCCGCCACGCTGGACTGGTACCAGCGGCACGGGGTGACGGCGATCGGCTACGACGTCTGGGTCGGCCCCGGCATGCAGCTGCTGCGGCTGCGCGAGACGGTCCGGGGGAGCGCGGGAACCACGGTCACCACGACCGATGTCTCGGCTCCCGGAGCGGCGGACGCGACGCCCGCCGCCGGCGGGTGACGGGGGAGCGGATATCCGGCGCGTGGGGCTTCCGGCGATCCGTTAGAGTCCGGATGAGAAACGCATGAGAAGAGCTGACAATCAGCTCTTCGAGGGGGGAAGTCATGGCTGGAACCCGCAAGGCCGCCGTCACCGTCGTCCTCGCCGCCCTGGCGCTGACCGCGACCGCGTGCAACAACGACAAGCCGGCGGACAAGAACGCCGCCCCGGCCGCGCCGACCACGGCCGCCGCCCCGGCCACCCCGTCGGCCGCCGCCCCGACCGGCGCGAAGCCGGAGAAGGTCAGCCCGGCGGTCTTCCTGGAGCAGGTCACCCAGAAGACCGGTGCGGCCAAGTCGGCGAAGGTCGACGAGCTGATCCAGGTCGGCGAGATCACCATGAAGGGCCAGGGCGCGCTGTCCTGGGCCGACGGCCTGGAGGCCGACCTCGCGATGGACCTGTCGGGCTCCCCGCTGGGCAAGGTCCTGGCGCCGATCACCGGCGGGCCGAAGGCGCACTACCTGTACACCAAGGACGCGGTGTTCCTGGGCCTCGGCGGGGAGCTGCTGCAGAACAGCGGCCCGCGCTGGGTGCGCTACACCATGGCCGACATGGCCAAGGCCTCCGGCGGTGCGACCGACCAGCTGCAGAGCGCGGACCCGGTGCAGGGCGTCCGGACGCTGATCGCCGGCGGCAAGGTCACCGAGGTCGGCCCGGAGACGGTGAACGGCAAGGCGACCACCCACTACTCCGGCGTGATCAGCGCCGCGGACCTGGCCATCGCCTCCACCCAGGGCATCACCCAGGCGCAGGCCGACCGGATCAAGAAGGGCCTGGACGCGGCCGGCATCGCCAGCGAGCAGGTCGACGTCTGGGTCGACGCCGACAAGCTCGTGGTCAAGCGGACCGAGCAGGCCGAGAGCAAGGTCGGCGCGGTGAACGTCTCCGTCAGCTACTCGGACTACGGCACCCCGGTGATCGCCGCCACCCCGGTGGACTACATCGACCTCGCCGACCTCCAGAAGGCCGCCGCCGGCAGCTGATCCCCGCCGCCCCGGACCGGAGCCCCGGCGCCGGTCCGGGCTCGGCCGACCCGGTGGACCCGCCCGCCCGAGGGGGGCCGCCACCGGGCCGGTCGGAGACGGGTGGCAAGGTGGCCGGAACGGGGCCGCCGTCGGACGGGGGCGGACGAGAGGGGAACGGACGATGGCGGCACGGCAGCGCTTGGCGGCGGTGGCCGTCGTCGCCCTGCTGACCAGCGGGCTGAGCGGGTGCGGCGGGGGCGGGGAGACGTCCGCCACGCCGTCCGGCAGCCCGAGCCTGAGCAGCGCCTCGCCGTCCACCGCCTCCCCGAGCGCCCAGGCCAAGCCCACCGACCGCTCGCCGCACGGGGTGCTGCTCTCCGCCCAGCTGGCCATGCAGACCGCCCGGCGGGCCAAGGTCAGCTACCGGCTGGGCCCGGACGCCGGGTCCGGCCCGCTGTTCTGGCAGCCCAAGACCGCGCTCCAGATCAAGCGCTCCACCCCCGCCGAGGCCGAGCAGCTGATCGTCGTGGACACCGTCGCCTACCAGGGCGGGGACGCCGCCACCGCGGCCAGGCAGGGCGGCCGGCACTGGGAGCGCTTCACCGTCCCGCCGGACGCGGACGGCCACAAGGAGGTCCCGTACGCCGGGCTGATCGACCTGCTGAACCCGGTCGAGGCGCTGACCGCGGCCACCGCCGAGGGGACGGACCCGGTCTTCGTCGGCGAGGAGAAGTTCGAGGACTCGACCGTCGAGCACTACCGGGTCGCCACCACCGCCGAGAAGTACGCGGCCGCCCAGGCCCAGCTGACCGCGGCCCGCCGGGACGGCCTGCGGGCCGCGCTCTCGCCCGGCGGCTCGGCCTCGCTCACCCTGGACCTCTGGCTCAACGACAAGGACCAGCTGGTCCGGCTCCAGCGGACCGGCACCGGGGACAGCGGCCGGCAGGACGACTCGGTGCTCTACACCGACCTCGCCGGGGCGCTGCTCTCGGCGCAGGCGCCGGCCGAGTCGGACACCGTGGACACCGGCGTCCGGACGGTCTCCCCGCTGGCCCGCTGAGCCGCCGGCCCGCCGGCCCATCGGCCCGCCGCACTGACGACCCGTGCCGCGGCGACCCCGGGGGACGCCCCGTCCGAGGGCGATTTGCACCTGGTGAGGGGCTCCGGTTACTGTTGCCGAAGCCAAAGACCGCTGGTTGTCGCCGCGCCCGTCAGGGATCGGTGGCCGAAGGATCTGCGCTTCGTCGCAGGCAGCCCGCGCAGGTGTGTCTGGAGCTTCGACTTCCGGGTCCGCGTTCGCGCGATCGCCCGTCGAGGTCGTCACGAGCCCCGTGCGCCTGCGCACCGGGGCTCATTGCGTTTTCGCAGGAGCTTTCCTTCCCTCCAGTCGGTCCGCGGCGACCCAGGTCGACTTTTGCGGTCGGCCCGACTTCGACATCACGGAAGGAGGCGTAAGCCTATGGCCAGGCCCGACAAGGCTGCCGCCGTCGCCGAGATCACGGACAAGTTCCGTGGCTCCTCCGCGGCGCTGCTGACCGAGTACCGCGGTCTCTCGGTGAAGCAGGTCAAGACCCTGCGTCGCTCGCTCGGCGACAACGCCGAGTACGCCGTGGTGAAGAACACGCTGACCAAGATTGCGGCCAATGAGGTCGGGATCACGGAGCTCGACGACCTGTTCAACGGTCCGACGGCTGTCGCCTTCGTCACCGGTGACCCGGTGGAGTCGGCGAAGGCTCTGCGTGACTTCGCCAAGGAGAACCCCGCTCTCATCATCAAGGGCGGTGTCCTTGACGGTAAGGCGCTGTCCGCCGATGAGATCAAGAAGCTCGCGGACCTCGAGTCCCGCGAGGTGCTGCTCGCCAAGCTGGCGGGTGCCCTGAAGGCCAAGCAGTCCCAGGCTGCCGCGCTCTTCCAGGCCCTGCCGTCGAAGCTCGTCCGCACTGTGGACGCGCTGCGCGACAAGGTCGAGCAGGGCGGTGCCGGTACGCCGGCTCCCGCCGCCGAGGACGCGGCCGCCGAGTAATTCGGCAGGCTCACGCCTCGCTGCGGGCCCGTGCCCGCCCAACCCGTACATACGGCACCACCTGCCGATTTAGTGGAAGGACGCCATCATGGCGAAGCTGACCCAGGACGAGCTGCTCGCGCAGTTCGAGGAGCTCACCCTCATCGAGCTCGCTGCCTTCGTGAAGGCCTTCGAGGAGAAGTTCGACGTCACCGCTGCCGCCCCGGTCGCCGTTGCCGCCGCCGGTGGCCCGGCCGCCGTTGAGGCCGTCGAGGAGCAGGACGAGTTCGACGTCATCCTCGATGGTGCCGGCGACAAGAAGATCCAGGTCATCAAGGAGGTGCGCACCCTGACCTCCCTCGGCCTGAAGGAGGCCAAGGACCTCGTTGACACCGCTGGTGCCAAGGTCCTGGAGAAGGTTGCCAAGGACGTTGCCGAGAAGGCCAAGGCCGCCCTCGAGGGTGCCGGCGCCAAGGTCACCGTCAAGTGACTTCTCGCCCCCTCTGAGGGGGCCTGAAGCCGGGCCGATCACCCTTGCGGGTGGTCGGCCCGGCTTTTTCGCGTTCCCGGGCCCCTGGGCCGGGCGCGGGGCCCCGTTCCGCCGCCCCCGGCCGGCCCGGTCCACCGGTGTGGCCGAACGCCCACTCGGCACCGTCGGTGCCGGACGGTATGGTGATCACCGTCGTCGAGGGCGGCCCCACCACGGCTTCTGTAACGCCGAGGGGGTCGCGGTCGATAGACCGGTCGAGGCCCGCACCGTCGGCGGGCCCTTGACGAACCCGGCGGGGCGCGCGATTCTCAAGGCGCGAGTCCGCCCGGTTGGTCCGCTACTGGATGCATAACCAGTGGCTCCGGCGGGAAATGACTCCACGTGAGTTAGAGCAGTACCCGGTGGGCGTCCGCGCTCGCCGGCTACCGGGAGGAGTCTCCGATTCGGTCTCCGAATCAGAGCTGGACAGCAGTGTGGCCATTGGCTACACTGTCCCTTTGCGCTGCCTGTTAGCTGCTCCGTGACTCGTCGCCCGGAGTTTGCGTTGCCCTGAAGGGGTCTGGCATCGCCTCCGCAAAGCGGCTCTGACCTGGGACTTCGATCCCGGCGGAGGCCAGTGGCGAGGAGGCGGGACCAAGCCCGTGAAGGCCCGGCTGGTACGCGCGTAGTGAGCTCCGAGCCCTCGGAAGGACCCCCCTCTTGGCCGCGCCGCGCAACGCCTCGAACAATTCCGCCGCATCCACCGCCCCGCTCCGCGTCTCGTTCGCGAAGATCAAGGAGCCCCTCGAGGTCCCCAACCTCCTGGCCCTGCAGACCGAGAGCTTTGACTGGCTGCTCGGCAACGCGGCCTGGAAGTCCCGGGTCGAGGCGGCCCTGGAGAGTGGTCAGGACGTCCCCACGAAGTCCGGTCTGGAGGAGATCTTCGAGGAGATCTCCCCGATCGAGGACTTCAGCGGGTCGATGTCGCTGACCTTCCGCGACCACCGTTTCGAGCCGCCGAAGAACTCCATTGACGAGTGCAAGGACCGCGACTTCACGTTCGCGGCCCCGCTCTTCGTCACCGCCGAGTTCACCAACAACGAGACCGGTGAGATCAAGTCTCAGACGGTCTTCATGGGCGACTTCCCGCTCATGACCCACAAGGGCACGTTCGTGATCAACGGCACCGAGCGTGTCGTCGTGTCGCAGCTGGTCCGCTCCCCGGGTGTGTACTTCGACTCCACCCTGGACAAGGTGTCCGACAAGGACATCTACTCCTGCAAGGTCATCCCCTCGCGTGGTGCCTGGCTGGAGATGGAGATCGACAAGCGCGACATGGTCGGCGTCCGCATCGACCGCAAGCGCAAGCAGTCCGTCACCGTGCTGCTCAAGGCGCTCGGCTGGACCAACGAGATGATTCTCGAGGAGTTCGGCGAGTACGAGTCGATGCGCGCCACCCTGGAGAAGGACCACACCCAGGGCCAGGACGACGCGCTGCTGGACATCTACCGCAAGCTGCGCCCGGGCGAGCCGCCCACGCGCGAGGCCGCGCAGACGCTTCTGGAGAACCTCTACTTCAACCCGAAGCGCTACGACCTCGCGAAGGTCGGCCGTTACAAGGTCAACCGCAAGCTGGGCAACGCCGAGTCGCTGGACTCCGGCGTGCTCACCGAGCCCGACATCATCGGTGCGATCAAGTACCTGGTGAAGCTGCACGCGGGCGAGACCGAGTGGCGTGACGACGAGGGCCGCGACATCGTGGTCGAGGTCGACGACATCGACCACTTCGGCAACCGCCGCCTGCGCAACGTCGGCGAGCTCATCCAGAACCAGGTCCGTACGGGTCTCGCCCGTATGGAGCGCGTCGTGCGCGAGCGCATGACCACCCAGGACGTCGAGGCGATCACGCCGCAGACCCTGATCAACATCCGGCCGGTCGTCGCCTCCATCAAGGAGTTCTTCGGCACCAGCCAGCTGTCGCAGTTCATGGACCAGACGAACCCGCTGTCGGGCCTGACCCACAAGCGTCGTCTGTCCGCGCTCGGCCCCGGCGGTCTCTCCCGTGAGCGCGCCGGCTTCGAGGTCCGTGACGTGCACCCCTCGCACTACGGCCGCATGTGTCCGATCGAGACGCCCGAAGGCCCGAACATCGGTCTGATCGGCTCGCTGGCCTCGTACGGCCGGGTCAACGCGTTCGGCTTCATCGAGACGCCGTACCGCAAGGTCGTCGACGGTGTGGTCACCGAGAAGGTCGACTACCTGACGGCCGACGAGGAGGACCGCTACGTCATCGCCCAGGCGAACGCCCCGCTGACCGCGGACCTGCACTTCGCCGAGCCGCGTGTCCTGGTCCGCCGCCGTGGCGGCGAGATCGACTACATCCCGGGCTCCGAGATCGACTACATGGACGTCTCGCCGCGCCAGATGGTGTCGGTCGCGACCGCCATGATCCCGTTCCTCGAGCACGACGACGCCAACCGCGCGCTCATGGGCTCGAACATGATGCGCCAGGCGGTGCCGCTGCTGAAGAGCGAGGCCCCGCTGGTCGGTACCGGCATGGAGTACCGCTGCGCCGTCGACGCCGCGGACGTCATCACCGCCGAGAAGGCCGGTGTCGTCCAGGAGGTCTCGGCCGACTACGTCACCGTGGCCAACGACGACGGCACGTACACCACGTACCGCGCCGCCAAGTTCACCCGCTCCAACCAGGGCACCGCCTTCAACCAGAAGGTGCTCGTGGACGAGGGCGCCCGGGTCGAGGTCAACCAGGTGCTGGCCGACGGCCCGTGCACCGACGAGGGCGAGATGGCCCTCGGCAAGAACCTGCTCGTGGCGTTCATGTCGTGGGAGGGTCACAACTACGAGGACGCGATCATCCTGTCGCAGCGCCTCGTGCAGGACGACGTCCTCTCCTCGATCCACATCGAGGAGCACGAGGTCGACGCCCGTGACACCAAGCTCGGCCCCGAGGAGATCACCCGGGACATCCCGAACGTCTCCGAGGAGGTCCTGGCCGACCTCGACGAGCGCGGCATCATCCGCATCGGCGCCGACGTCGTCACCGGCGACATCCTGGTCGGCAAGGTCACGCCCAAGGGCGAGACCGAGCTGACCCCGGAGGAGCGCCTGCTCCGCGCGATCTTCGGCGAGAAGGCCCGTGAGGTCCGCGACACCTCGCTGAAGGTGCCGCACGGTGAGTCCGGCAAGGTCATCGGCGTCCGCGTCTTCGACCGCGAAGAGGGCGACGAGCTGCCCCCGGGCGTCAACCAGCTGGTCCGCGTCTACGTGGCCCAGAAGCGCAAGATCACCAACGGTGACAAGCTCGCCGGCCGTCACGGCAACAAGGGCGTCATCTCGAAGATCCTGCCGGTCGAGGACATGCCGTTCCTGGAGGACGGCACCCCGGTCGACATCATCCTCAACCCGCTGGGTGTCCCGTCCCGAATGAACCCGGGACAGGTCCTGGAGATCCACCTCGGGTGGCTCGCCAAGCAGGGCTGGGACGTCTCCGGCCTCGCCGACGAGTGGGCCCAGCGCCTCCAGGCGATCGGCGCCGACACGGTCGAGGGCGGCACCAACCTCGCCACCCCGGTCTTCGACGGCGCCCGCGAGGACGAGATCACCGGCCTGCTGGACAACACCACCCTCACCCGTGACGGTGAGCGCCTGGTGAACTCCACCGGCAAGGCCCGGCTGTTCGACGGCCGCTCCGGCGAGCCGTTCCCGATGCCGGTCTCGGTCGGCTACATGTACATCCTCAAGCTGCACCACCTGGTCGACGACAAGCTGCACGCCCGCTCGACCGGTCCGTACTCGATGATCACCCAGCAGCCGCTCGGTGGTAAGGCGCAGTTCGGTGGTCAGCGCTTCGGTGAGATGGAGGTGTGGGCCCTCGAGGCGTACGGCGCCGCCTACGCGCTCCAGGAGCTGCTCACCATCAAGTCCGACGACGTCCTCGGCCGCGTCAAGGTCTACGAGGCCATCGTCAAGGGCGAGAACATCCCCGAGCCCGGCATTCCCGAGTCCTTCAAGGTCCTCATCAAGGAAATGCAGTCGCTCTGCCTCAACGTGGAGGTGCTGTCCTCGGACGGCCAGTCCATCGAGATGCGGGACTCCGACGAGGACGTGTTCCGCGCCGCCGAGGAGCTCGGCATCGACCTGTCCCGGCGCGAGCCCAGCAGCGTCGAAGAGGTCTGACGGAGGTTGGGCCGGCCGCAGCAGCGGCCGGCCCGCCCCCAGGCCCCCCTCAGACCACATGAACGACTCTCGACTTACGAAAGAGGGCTTGACGACCAGTGCTTGACGTCAACTTCTTCGACGAGCTCCGCATCGGCCTGGCCACCGCCGACGACATCCGCCAGTGGTCGCACGGCGAGGTCAAGAAGCCGGAGACCATCAACTACCGCACCCTGAAGCCGGAAAAGGACGGGCTCTTCTGCGAGAAGATCTTCGGCCCCACCCGGGACTGGGAGTGCTACTGCGGTAAGTACAAGCGCGTCCGCTTCAAGGGCATCATCTGCGAGCGCTGCGGCGTCGAGGTGACCCGCGCCAAGGTGCGCCGCGAGCGGATGGGCCACATCGAGCTGGCCGCCCCGGTCACCCACATCTGGTACTTCAAGGGCGTGCCGTCCCGCCTGGGCTACCTGCTGGACCTGGCGCCGAAGGACCTCGAGAAGGTCATCTACTTCGCCGCCTACATGATCACCTGGGTCGACGACGAGCGCCGCCAGCGCGACCTGCCGTCCCTGGAGGCGCACGTCTCGGTCGAGCGCCAGCAGATCGAGAACCGCCGCGACTCCGACCTCGAGGCCCGCGCCAAGAAGGCCGAGACCGACCTGGCCGAGCTGGAGGCCGAGGGCGCCAAGGCCGACGTGCGCCGCAAGGTGCGCGAGGGCGCCGAGCGCGAGATGAAGCAGCTGCGCGACCGCGCGCAGCGCGAGCTCGACCGCCTCGACGAGGTGTGGGCCCGCTTCAAGAACCTCAAGGTCCAGGACCTCGAGGGCGACGAGCTGCTCTACCGCGAGCTGCGCGACCGCTTCGGCACCTACTTCTCCGGCTCGATGGGCGCGGCGGCCCTCAAGGACCGCCTCGAGACCTTCGACCTGGCGGAGGAGTCCGAGCGCCTGCGCGAGATCATCCGCACCGGCAAGGGCCAGAAGAAGACCCGTGCGCTCAAGCGCCTCAAGGTCGTCTCCGCGTTCCTGCAGACCACCAACAAGCCCAACGGCATGGTGCTGGACTGCGTCCCGGTCATCCCGCCGGACCTGCGTCCGATGGTGCAGCTGGACGGTGGCCGCTTCGCGACCTCCGACCTGAACGACCTGTACCGCCGCGTCATCAACCGCAACAACCGCCTGAAGCGCCTGCTCGACCTCGGTGCCCCCGAGATCATCGTGAACAACGAGAAGCGCATGCTCCAGGAGGCCGTCGACGCGCTGTTCGACAACGGCCGCCGCGGCCGTCCGGTCACCGGCCCGGGCAACCGCCCGCTGAAGTCCCTCAGCGACATGCTGAAGGGCAAGCAGGGTCGTTTCCGTCAGAACCTCCTCGGCAAGCGAGTCGACTACTCGGCCCGTTCGGTCATCGTCGTCGGCCCGCAGCTCAAGCTGCACCAGTGCGGTCTGCCGAAGGCCATGGCGCTGGAGCTCTTCAAGCCGTTCGTGATGAAGCGCCTGGTGGACCTGAACCACGCGCAGAACATCAAGTCGGCCAAGCGCATGGTCGAGCGCGCCCGTCCGGTCGTGTGGGACGTCCTCGAAGAGGTCATCGCCGAGCACCCGGTCCTGCTGAACCGTGCGCCCACCCTGCACCGCCTCGGCATCCAGGCCTTCGAGCCGCAGCTGGTCGAGGGCAAGGCCATCCAGATCCACCCGCTCGTCTGCACCGCGTTCAACGCGGACTTCGACGGTGACCAGATGGCCGTCCACCTGCCGCTCTCCGCGGAGGCGCAGGCCGAGGCCCGCATCCTGATGCTGTCCTCGAACAACATCCTGAAGCCGGCCGACGGTCGCCCCGTCACCATGCCGACCCAGGACATGGTGCTCGGTCTGTTCTTCCTGACCTCGGACCGCGACAACGTGAAGGGCGCCGGCCGCACCTTCTCGTCGACCGCCGAGGCGATCATGGCCTTCGACGCCCGCGACCTGGACGTCCAGGCCCCGATCGAGCTGCGCCTGCCGGCCGGCACCGTCCCGCCGCGCGGCTGGACCCCGCCGGTGGACGAGGAGGGCCAGTCCGGCTGGTTCGACGGCGAGCCGTTCCGCCTGACCACCACCCTGGGCCGCGCGCTCTTCAACGAGCTGCTGCCCGAGGACTACCCGTTCGTCGACTACGAGGTGGGCAAGAAGCAGCTCTCCGCGATCGTCAACGACCTGGCGGAGCGCTACCCCAAGGTCGTCGTCGCGGCGACGCTGGACAACCTGAAGGCGGCCGGCTTCCACTGGTCGACCCGCTCGGGCGTCACCGTCTCGATCTCGGACGTCGTCGTCCCGCCGAACAAGCCCCAGATCCTGGAGGGCTACGAGGCGAAGGCGGAGAAGGTCCAGCGTCAGTACGAGCGCGGCCTGATCACCAACGACGAGCGCAAGCAGGAGCTCATCGGCATCTGGACCCAGGCGACCAACGAGGTCGCCGAGGCCATGAACGAGAACTTCCCGAAGACGAACCCCATCTTCATGATGGTCGACTCGGGTGCTCGTGGAAACATGATGCAGATGCGCCAGATCGCCGGTATGCGTGGTCTGGTGTCGAACGCCAAGAACGAGACCATCCCGCGACCCATCAAGGCGTCGTTCCGTGAGGGTCTGTCCGTGCTGGAGTACTTCATCTCCACCCACGGTGCCCGTAAGGGTCTGGCCGACACCGCCCTCCGTACCGCCGACTCCGGCTACCTCACCCGTCGTCTGGTCGACGTCTCCCAGGACGTCATCATTCGCGAGGAGGACTGCGGCACCGAGCGCGGCCTGAAGCTGGCGATCGGCTCCGTGGGCCCGGACGGCGTGCTGCGCAAGGCCGACGACGTCGAGACCAGCGTCTACGCCCGCATGCTGGCCGAGGACATCACGGTGGACGGCAAGCTCCTCGCCACCGCCAACACGGACCTCGGCGACGTCCTGATCGACGAGCTGATCCGCCACGGCATCGGCGAGGTCAAGACCCGCTCGATCCTGACCTGTGAGTCGGCCGTCGGCACCTGCGCCATGTGCTACGGGCGCTCGCTGGCCACCGGCAAGCTGGTCGACATCGGTGAGGCGGTCGGCATCATCGCCGCCCAGTCCATCGGTGAGCCCGGTACCCAGCTGACCATGCGTACCTTCCACACCGGTGGTGTGGCCGGTGACGACATCACCCAGGGTCTGCCGCGTGTCGTCGAGCTCTTCGAGGCCCGTACCCCCAAGGGTGTGGCCCCGATCTCGGAGGCGCAGGGCCGGGTCCGGATCGAGGACACCGAGAAGACCCGCAAGCTGGTCGTCACCCCGGACGACGGCAGCGACGAGATCGCCTACCCGGTCTCGAAGCGCGTGAAGCTGCTGGTCAGCGAGGGCGAGGCGGTCGAGGTCGGCCAGAAGCTGACCATGGGTGCCACCAACCCGCACGACGTCCTGCGCATCATGGGCCAGCGTGCCGTCCAGGTCCACCTGGTCGCCGAGGTCCAGAAGGTCTACAACTCGCAGGGTGTGTCGATCCACGACAAGCACATCGAGATCATCATCCGGCAGATGCTCCGCCGCGTGACGATCATCGAGTCGGGCGACGCCGAGCTGCTGCCCGGCGAGCTGGTCGAGCGCGGCCGCTTCGAGCAGGAGAACCGCCGCGTCGTCGCCGAGGGCGGTCACCCCGCCTCCGGCCGTCCGCAGCTGATGGGTATCACCAAGGCCTCGCTGGCCACCGAGTCCTGGCTGTCGGCCGCCTCCTTCCAGGAGACGACCCGGGTCCTCACCGACGCGGCGATCCACGCCAAGTCGGACCCGCTGCTGGGCCTCAAGGAGAACGTCATCCTCGGTAAGCTCATCCCGGCCGGTACGGGTCTGCCCCGCTACCGCAACATCCGGGTCGAGCCGACCGAGGAGGCCAAGGCCGCGATGTACTCGGCCGTCGGCTACGACGACTACGACCTGTCGCCCTTCGGCGCCGGCTCCGGCCAGGCGGTCCCGCTGGACGACTACGACTACGGCCCGTACACCGGCTGAGTCGCGCGTCACTGACGCAGGGCGGTCACCCCTCACGGGGTGGCCGCCCTGCGGCGTTCCCGGGGGCCCTCAGGGGCCTTCGGGGCGGGCCGGGCAGCCGGACCCGCCGGGGGCGGCGGGGAGCCTTCAGGGGGCGGACGGAAGCCGATTAGGTCATTCGGCGGAAGTCGCGTAGAGTCGTGTTTACCGACGCGGGGTGGAGCAGCTCGGTAGCTCGCTGGGCTCATAACCCAGAGGTCGCAGGTTCAAATCCTGTCCCCGCTACAAAGAAGAAGGGCCCGGAGGCATCAAGCCTCCGGGCCCTTCGGCGTTTCCCGGGCCGGGGCGTTCGCGGGGCCGGCGCCCCCGGAATTTCGGTGGCCGGGGCCGGGCCGCCGCCCGTACCGTCCGGGGTATGAACGCGAAGCGTCCCCTGATCGCCGTGCTCACCGGCGCGGGCATCTCGACGGACTCCGGCATCCCCGACTACCGCGGCCCGCAGGGCCTGTGGCAGAAGGACCCGTCGGCCGAGGAGCTGGTCACCATCGGGCCGTACCGGGACGATCCGCAGGTGCGCCGGAGGGCCTGGCGGATGCGGCTGGAGACGGGCGCGCTGGCCGCCGAGCCGAACGCCGGGCACCGGGCGCTGGTCGACCTGGAGCGCTCCGGTCTGCCGCTGCGGGTGCTCACCCAGAACATCGACGGGCTGCACCAGAAGTCCGGGCTGCCCGCCCGCAAGGTGCTCGAACTGCACGGCACGGCCCGGGAGACGCAGTGCCTGCGCTGCCGGGTGGTCGGGCCGATGGCGGAGGCGCTGGCGCGGGTCGAGGCGGGGGAGCCGGACCCGGCGTGCCGGGCCTGCGGGGGGATCCTGAAGCCGCGCGTGGTGATGTTCGGCGAGAACCTCGACCCGGAGGTGCTCGGGCAGGCCGACGCGATCGTTCGGGCCTGCGACGTGTTCATCGCGGTCGGCACCAGCCTCCAGGTGTTCCCGGTGGCGGCGCTGCCGCTCGACGCGGTGAGGAGCGGGGCGGAGCTGATCATCGTGAACGGCGAGCCGACGCCGTACGACGGGGCCGCGGCCGAGGTGATCCGGGAGCCGATCTCCCGGGCGCTCCCGGAGCTGGTGCGCCGACTTGTCCTGGAGCGGGCCTGAGCAGGGGCCGGAAGGGTCATATTCCCGGACGTACCGCGTGCGTACGATGATCCTTCCGGCTTCCCCCCTCTGGCCTGGAGTGATCGACCGATGACGACGACGGCGAAGTTCGACCCCTGGTCGGCGGCGTTCGTGGCCCACCCGTACGACGCGTACGCCGAGCTGCGCGAGCACGCGCCGGTGACGTACTTCGAGCCGACGAACCAGTGGCTCGTCTCCCGCCACGAGGACGTCAGCGCCCTGCTGCGCGACCGCCGGCTGGGCCGCACCTACACCCACCGCTTCAGCCACGCGGAGTTCGGCCGCCCCGAGCCCGACCCGGCGCACGAGCCCTTCCACACCCTCAACGACAACGGGCTGCTGGACCTGGAGGCCCCCGACCACACCCGGATCCGCC
The DNA here is from genome assembly GCF_053597855.1 of Kitasatospora sp. NPDC001225. Taxonomy (NCBI): domain Bacteria; kingdom Bacillati; phylum Actinomycetota; class Actinomycetes; order Kitasatosporales; family Streptomycetaceae; genus Kitasatospora; species Kitasatospora sp. NPDC001225. The sequence goes on along the minus strand of NZ_JBSFJC010000013.1, from coordinate 17,551 downwards.
GGCTGGTCTCCAAGGCCTTCACCCCGCGCATGGTCGAGGGCCTGCGCCCCACCGTGCGGCGGCTGGCCGGCGAGCTGGTCGACGAGCTGCTCGCGGCCGGCGGCGGCGACCTGATCGCCACCGTCGCCGAGCCGCTGCCGGTCGCCGTGATCGCCGAGATGCTCGGCGTGCCGGAGGGCGACCGGCACCTGCTGCGGCCGTGGTCCGCCGACATCACCGGGATGTTCGAGCTCAACCCCGGCGAGGAGGCCGCCCGCCGGGCCGTCACCGCCAGCACCGAGTTCTCCGACTACCTGCGCACCCTGATCCGCGAGCGCCGGGCGGACCCGGGCACGGACCTGATCAGCGCGCTGATCCAGGCCCAGGAGGGCTCCGACGCGCTCAGCGAGCAGGAGATGATCTCCACCTGCGTGCTGCTGCTCAACGCCGGCCACGAGGCGACCGTCAACACCACCGGCAACGGCTGGTGGGCGCTGTTCCGCAACCCCGGGGAGCTCGCCCGGCTGCGCGGCTCGGTGGACGAACTGCTGCCCACCGCCGTCGAGGAACTGATGCGCTGGGACACCCCGCTGCAGATGTTCGAGCGCTGGGTGCTGGAGGACATCGAGGTGCGCGGCGTCACCGTCCCGCGCGGCGCCGAGATCGCCCTGCTCTTCGGCTCCGCCAACCGTGACCCCGAGCGCTTCGCCGACCCGGACCGCCTCGACCTCGGCCGCACCGACAACCCGCACATCACCTTCGGCGCCGGAATCCACTTCTGTCTCGGCGCCCCGCTTGCCAGACTGGAGCTCACCGAGTCCTACGGCACCCTGCTGCGCCGGGCGCCGGGCCTGCGGCTGGTCCGCGAGCCCGAGTGGAACCCGGGCTACGTGATCCGGGGGCTCAAGGAGCTGCTGGTCGAGGTCTGACGACTGAGGGGGAGAGGGCCGTGGGCAAGGCGACAGGGGCGCTGCTGGGGCTGGCGATCGGGGACGCGATCGGTCGGCCGACCGAGTTCAAGAGCGTCGAGGTGATCGCTGCCGACCAGCCGGACTGGCGGCAGCTCCCGTTGCCGCAGCGGGCGTTGGTCACCGACGACACCCAGATGACCCTCGCCCTCGGCCGCGGCCTGCGCACTGCCTTGGCGCGCGGGCCGCTCACCCCCCTCCGGCTGGTGCGGCCCGTCCGCGAGGAGTTCGTCGACTGGTGGCGCTCCCCGCAGAACAACCGCGCCCCCGGCATGACCTGCCTGCGCGCCTGCGAGCGGCTCAGCCACGACGAGTACCGCTGGCAGCAGGCCAGCGACGTCGGCTCCAAGGGCTGCGGCGCCAACATGCGGGTCGCCCCGATCGGGCTGATCCGCGAACTGGACGCCCGGCAGCTCTCCGGCGCCGCCCAGCTGCAGTCCGCGCTCACCCACGGCCACCCGACCGCGCTCGCCGCCGGCGACCTCACCGCGTACGCCGTCCGCAAGCTGGCCGAGGGCGTCCCGCCCGCCGGGCTGCCGGCGGTGCTGCGGGCGTACGCGCTGGCGAGCCGCGAGCGCTACGACGAGTTCTGGCTCGGCGACCTCGCCGACCGCTGGTACGGCAGCTCCCCGCAGGCCGTCATCGCCCGCGGCTGGGACGACTGCCTCACGGTGCTCGACCAGCTGGAGGCCGCCCTCGCCGCCCCCGACGTCGAGGCCGACCCCTGCCTGGCCACCGGCGAGGGCTGGGTCGCCGAGGAGGCCTTCGGCACCGGCCTGCTCTGCTTCCTGCTGCTGCCCGACGACCCGGTCGCCGCCGTCCGCCGGGCCGCCTACTCCAGCGGCGACTCCGACTCCCTCGCCTGCCTGGCCGGCGCCTTCGCGGGCGCCCACCACGGCGAGGCGGCCTGGCCGGCCGACTGGGTGGAGCGGATCGAGCACCGGGACGAACTGCTGGAGCTCGGGGCGCTCTGGGACTGACGCCGTACGGGCCGGAACCCGATCCGGGGGCGGCGCGTCGAAGGGCCATGACGAACCGCAGCACCGGAACCCGTCGCACCCTCCGCCGCCCGGCGGCGCTGCTCCTCGCCGCCGCGCTCGCCACGCCGCTGCTCGCCGGCTGCGGCGGCACCGGAGCCGCCGCGCCCGTGGAGCTCCGGGCGGCCGCGCCCGCGAGCCGCCCGGCCGTCGACCCGGCGCAGGTGGCCGCCACCGCGGCCGCCACCGACGCCTTCGGCCTCGACCTCCTGCACGCCCTGACCGCCCAGCCGGACGCCGCCGGCGGCAACCTCGTGGTCTCGCCGTCCGGCCTGGCCACCCTGCTCGCGATGCTGCTGCCCGGCGCCCGCGGCGCCACCGCCGGGGAACTGGCCAAGGCCCTGCACACCGAGCTCGACCCGCTGCAGTACGCGCTCGCCACCGGCGCGCTGAACCGGCCGGTCCCGGCCACCGACCGGCTCACCCTGCGCCGCAGCGACGACCTCTGGACGCAGCAGGGCCTGGCCGTCGAGCCGGGCTACCTGGCCGACCTGGCCGCCGCCTTCGACACCGGCGTGCACCAGGCCGACTTCGCCAAGGACCCGGACGGGGCCCGCAAGACCGTCAACGCGGCCGTGGAGAAGGCCACCGACGGCCGGATCAAGGACCTGTTCGGCCGGGACGCGATCACCCCGAGCACCCGGCTGGTGCTCACCGACGCGCTCTACCTGAAGGCCCGGTGGGCCGCCGCCTTCAAGCCCTCGCACACCGCCGACCGCCCGTTCCACAAGCTCGACGGCTCCACCCCGGCCGTCCCCACGATGGCGCAGACCGGGGAGTTCAAGTACGCCGACGGCTCCGGCGGGATCCTCGGCGAGCCCTGGCAGGCCGTCGAGCTGCCGTACGCGGACGGCGGACTGGTGATGGACCTGATCGTCCCCGCGCAGGGAGGCTTCGCCGCCTTCGCCAAGGGCCTGGACCAGCCCCAGCTCGACCGCGTCCTCGGCGCCCTCGCCGAGCGGCCGGTCGACCTCCGGCTGCCGCGCTTCCGCTTCGGCACCTCGAAGGAGCTCACCCCCGCGCTGCGCTCGCTCGGCGTCTCCTCGGCCTTCGACAAGGCCGATCTCACCGGCATCGCCAAGGAGCCGCTGGTCGTCGGCACGGTGGTGCAGAAGGCCACCGTCGAGGTCGACGAGGAGGGGACGGTCGCGGCGGCCGGCAGCGGTGCCGGGGTCGAGGCGGCGGCGGCGCCGAACGCCGACCGGCCGGTCCAGCTGTACCTGGACCGGCCGTTCCTGTTCCTGATCCGGGACGCCCGGGGCGGGGCGCCGCTGTTCCTCGGCCAGGTCACCGACCCGCTGGCGAAGTAGCCGACGGGCCGGGGCGGCCTCCGAGGGGCCCCGGGCTCACCAGGCCGGGTAGCGCCCGCCGAGCGCCGGGTGCCGGGGGTCGCGGCTGCCGAACAGCACCAGCAGGTCGTCCGCGACCTGCCGCAGCTCCGCCCGGCCCTCGACCGCCCCGGCCCACTCGGCGGGCAGCGCCGCGGCGCCGTACGCCGCCCCGACCAGGTTGCCGCAGACCGCGCCGGTCGAGTCGCTGTCCCCGGAGTGGTTCACCGACAGCAGCAGCGCGGTGCGCACCGGGTCGGGGTCCAGGGTGGCCGCCAGCAGCGAGTACACGGCGATGGCCAGGCACTCCTCGGCGATCCAGCCGAGCCCGACCCGCTCCACCGTCTCCGCCGCGGGCTCGGCCTCCTGGGCCAGCCGCACCGCCCGGGCCAGCGCCTGGACGGTCTCCTTGGAGCTCGGCAGCTCGCGGATCTGCTCCACCGTCTCGCCGACCGCCGCCCACGGCTCGGTGCCGTGCGCGAGCCGCTCGACCAGCGCCGCGAAGGCGCCTGCGGCGAGGTAGCCGGTCGGGTGGCCGTGGGTGAGCTGGGCGCACTGCACCGCCAGCCCGAAGGACTGCTCGACGCCCAGCCGGGCCAGCCCGAACGGCGCCGAGCGCATCACCGTGCCGCAGCCCTTGGAACCCGGGTTGATCGGCCCGGTCAGCCCGATCGCGGACGGCGCCTCGAACACCGGGTGCTCGGACACCCCGCTCAGGCAGGCGTTGCCCGGCGCCCGCCGCGCGTACAGGAAGGGCCGGCTCAGCAGCCAGCCGTCGTACGGGCGGGGCTGCGGCCCGGTGTCCGGCGCGTCCTGGAACTGGGTGCGCAGCCAGCGCCGGTAGGCGCCGTGCACGGCCTCCGGCACCGAGCCGCCGCCGCCCGTCCAGCCGCGGACGAAGCCGCGGATCAGGCCCTCGGCGGTGAACAGCGTCATCTGGGTGTCGTCGGTGACCTCGACCGGCCCGGACCCGGCCGGCAGTGTGGTCACGCCCTGCGGCCCGTACCGGTCCTGGATCTGGTGGAGCTGCTGGAACTCCACCGGCCAGCCCAGCGCGTCGCCGATCGCTCCGCCGAGCAGCGTTCCGCGCACCCGGTCCCGGTACCCCGACTCCGCCGCCGGTTCCGTCACGTCGAGCCCCCCTTTGTTCGTGGCGGACTACGTTCTATCAGGTCCCCCGGGAGGCGGGGCGACTCCTGTGGATCTTGCGCGGGTCGGCCGGGGGACCGCCGGGGCGTGACCGCCTACCGGCGGATCGCCCCGGCGCGCCCGTGCAGCGCGGCCCGGTCGGCGGCGGCGCGTCCGGCCGCCCAGCCCACGCCGTCGCTGACCCGCACCCGCTGCGAGACCAGCTTCGGGAACAGCCGGCCGATCTCCTGGTCCACCGCCTCGGAGCGGGCGGCGAGCGCGGGCAGCAGCCGCGCGTCGGGCAGCAGCTGCTCCTCGGTGCCGTCCTCGCGCAGGTGCCGTCCGGCCGCGGCGGCGCTGGTGGCGCGCTCGGTCGCGGCGGTCAGCCGCTCGCGGATCCGCGCCGCGTACGCGACCAGGAAGGACTGCCGGAACGCCTTGCTGCGCGAGTCCTTGCGGGAGCCCGCCTTGTTGAGCGCGTGGGTGGCCTGCACCAGCAGCGAGGTGTAGAGCAGCTCGACGCCGTCCAGGTCGCCGTCGAAGCCGACCACGGTGCAGAAGCCGAACTCCTTCGCCCACACCACCCGGCACCGGTTGGCCGCCGCGACCGCGTCCAGCAGCATCGTCTTGGGGCCCTCGTACGGGTTGTCCACCCCGATCCGCAGCGCCGCCGGGGTGTCGCGGTCGGCACCGGACGCGGCCAGCAGCGCGTCGTCGATGCTGTGCTGGGCCATCAGCTGCTGGGCCTTGGCGGTCAGCGCCTCGGCCTCCTCCGGGAACTCGGTGGACTCGGCCTTGGCCAGCAGCGCCCGGATCCGCGCCAGCATCCGCGGCTCGCCGCTCACCGGCCCCGCGTGCTGCGGCCGCACCGCCTGCCCGGGGGCGGGCCCCACCGGGGCGATCGGCGGCAGCCGGCCCCAGGTGCGCAGCAGCTCCAGGGCGGCGGTGGCGAGCGCGAAGCGGTCCAGCCGGTGCCGGTCGGCGAAGGCGCCGAGGTACTCGTCGTCGCCGGACCACCACACCTCGGCCTCCAGCTCGCGCAGCTGCTCCAGCCAGCGCCGGTCCAGGGCGGCCGCGGGGTGGCGGCGGCCCTCGGCGGCGATCAGGTCCACCGCGAGGGCCAGGTGGACGGGCTTCAGCTCGCGCCGCACCACCCGGGCCAGGTCGGCCGGCCGCCACCCGGCGGACCAGCAGCGGCCGACGGCCGTGTCCGCGTACCCGAGCAGCGCCCGGCCGACCTCCGGCCACTGCCCGGCCGAGGCGGCCAGCAGCGAGGCCCCGGTGTCCAGGGCGAGGTCCAGCGCCTCCTCCGGGGCCGTCACCACCGACCGCACCGCCTGCTCCAGCAGCGGTCCGGCGGTCCCGGCCTGCTGCGCGCGCTCGCCCACGGTGTGTCCCTGCTCTCCTCGACGGTGCCACGACGGCCCGGCTCCTCCTGCCCATGATGCCGGAGCAGCGGCGGGACCGACGGGAGAGCGGTTCAGCGCTCGACGGCCTTGGCGAGGATCTCCGGGGTGCGGTCCAGCAGGCGGGCCGCCGCGAGGCGGACGCCGAGGGCCGCGACCAGGGCGCCGTACAGCGGGCCGACCAGCAGCACCGGCCAGCTCGGGCCGTCGGAGACCAGGGCCCAGGCGAGGTAGCCGCCGACCGGCAGCGCCAGCAGGGCGACGCCGAGCATCGAGCCGAACTGGTTGAGCAGGATCAGCCCGCCCTGGCCCGGGGCGGCGTTGCGCATCGGGTTGCTGTCGGCCGGCATGGTGTACGGCGCCAGGACGCTGAACATCGCGCCCAGCGCGATCCCGCAGCCGAGCAGCGTCAGCGCCAGGCCGAGCGCGGACGGCAGCTCGCTCCACCGGCCGGTGACGGCCGCCAGGACCAGCCCGAGCAGCAGCGTCACGGGGACGGCGTACGACAGCACCGCGTACGCCCGGCCGCGCAGCTCGGAGCGGGCGTCGGCCGGGGTGCGCAGGGTGGCGGCGACCATCCAGAACGCCGAGCCGTCCATGCCGAACAGGTTGAGCATCTGCAGCCCGAGGAACACCCCGGTCATCGCCAGCAGGTAGACGCTCGCCCAGCCCTGGACCATCGACAGCACGCAGATCACCAGCGTCATCCCGATGCTGGTGAACAGCGCCGCCTTGGCCCGCGGCTCGCGCCAGGCGTACCGCAGGTGCCGCTGCATCACCGCGCCGGTCCGGCCCTGGGGCAGGAACCGCCAGCCGCGCGAGTCCTGCACCCCGCGGGCGACCTCCAGGGTGGAGGAGTCGGCGGTCACCATCAGCTCCTGCAGGCTCCGCCGCCACCAGCGCAGCAGCAGCGCCAGCAGCGCGGCGGCCGCGGCGAGCTGGAGCAGCGCCAGCCCGTACCGGCCCTCGCCGGCGGTGCGCGGCGCGTCCGCCGCGCTGATCGGCGGGATCCAGCGCAGCACGGAGGCGATCGGCTTGAGCGGGCTGAGGTCGATCGGCCCGCCCCGGCGGCCGAGGATGCTCTGCGAGCCGACGTTGGCGACCTGCACCAGGAGGGCGAAGGCCAGGCCGCCGAAGATCGCGAAGTCCTTGCCGCGCCGGCTGGAGAGCATCCGGGCGTTGCCCGCCGCGACCGCCCGGGAGAGCGTGACCAGGCAGAGCAGCGCGAGCGGCACGCCGAGCACCGCGACCGCGGCCGAGGCGCCGCCGGTCGCGCCGGCCAGCACCGCGGCGGTCACCAGCACCAGGCTGACCAGCGGCCCCGGTCCGATCAGCGCGGCCAGCAGGGTGCCGCGCAGCAGCGGGCCGGGGCGCAGCGGCAGCATGGTCAGCCGGGTCGGGTCGGCGCTCTCGTCGCTGGAGAAGAGGAACAGCGGCAGCGCGGCCCAGCTCAGGGTCAGCACGCCGAGCAGCACCACCCCGGCGTCCCCGGAGCCCGCGTAGCGCCCGTTCAGCGCGGTCATGGCGACGGCGACACCGGCCGCGAGGGCCAGGCCCGCGACGCCGCCGATCACGTAGACGGTGGTCCGGCCGGGGCTGCGCCGCAGCCCGTTGCGCAGCAGCCGCAGCTTGAGCGCCACCAGGGCACGGACCACCGTCCGCCCGTCGGGCACCGGGGCATTGTTCACAGGGTGCCCCCGGCCTGCCCGCCGCCGAGCCAGCCGAGCGCCTGCCCGTCGTCCTCGCGGACGCCGATCAGCTCCAGGAAGGCCTCGTGCAGGCTGCGCCCGCCCCGGACGGAGTCCAGCGGCCCCTGGGCTATCACCTGGCCGGCGTTGACCACCGCGACCCAGTCGCAGAGCTGCTCGACCAGCTCCATCACGTGGCTGGAGAAGATCACCGTGGAGCCGGCCGCGGCGTACCGCTTGAGCACGCCGCGGATGGTCTGGGCGGAGACCGGGTCGACGCCCTCGAAGGGCTCGTCCAGGAACAGCACGTCCGGGTTGTGCAGCAGCGCGGCGGCCAGGCCGATCTTCTTGCGCATGCCGGTGGAGTAGTCGGCGACCAGCTTGTCGGCGTCCCGGCCGAGGTCCAGGACGGCCAGCAGCTCCTCGGCCCGCCGGTCCACCTCGGCGCCGGGCAGGCCGCGCAGCCGCCCGGTGTACTGGAGCAGCTCGCGCCCGCTGAGCCGCTCGAACATCCGCAGGCCCTCGGGCAGGATGCCGATCCGGGCCTTGACCGTGACCGGGTCCGCCCACACGTCGGCGCCGTGCACCAGGACGGTGCCCTGGTCGGGCCGGAGCAGCCCGGTGACCATCGACAGCGTGGTGGTCTTGCCGGCACCGTTCGGCCCGACCAGGCCGATGAACGCCCCGGCCGGCAGCTCCAGGCTCAGCCCGGCCACCGCGGCCTGGGGGCCGAAGTGCTTCCAGAGCCCCTGGATGCTGACGGCGGACGGGGTTCCCGGCCCGGAGAGGTCGGGGGACGGCGGCGCTGACGCCTGCATGGCGGCCTTCTCTGCTCGTGGTGGTGGACGTCGTCGTGGTGCGGGGTCTCTCCGGGCTCAGCCTGTCACCGTGCGGACCGGCTGTCGCCCGAGTTGAGCATCCCCTGAGAGTGTCCGCCGAACGGGTGAGGCACGCCGCCCGTTTTCCTCGTCCGGGCGACTACTGGGCCGATTTGGCAACTACTCAGTTCGGCTGTTCGTCCTGCACTATGAGGGAGCAGTGACGTGCGCGGGGGTGCCGCGCTACCGGGAGGTGGCGGATGTCCGTACAACCATGGGGCGAGCCTGGTTCCGGCTATCCGCCCGGCAGGCCGGCGGGTGGCTGGCAGCCGGCGCCCGCGCCCGCGGTGGCGTCGCAGGCCGCGATGCGGGCGGGCCACGCGGACCGGGACCGCACGCTGGACGTGCTCAAGGCCGCGTTCGCCGAGGGGCGGCTCACCGTCCAGGAGTACGAGCAGCGCCACGAGGCGGTGGCCGCCGCGCAGACCTACGGCCAGCTGGCCGTGCTGGTGGCCGACCTGCCCTCGGGGCCGATGACGGCGCCGCCGCCCACCGCGGCCACGCCCGTTCCGGCCACCTTCATGCCGGTCCCGCCGCCGCCCCAGGCCCGCCAGACCAACGTGCTCGCCGTGGTCTCCCTGGTGGCCGGCCTGGTCGGCCTCTCCGCCCCCGCCGTGGTCACCGGCCACATCGCCCGCGCGGAGATCCGCCGCCGCAACATGGACGGCGACTGGGCGGCCGTCCTCGGCCTGGTCATCGGCTACCTGGGCTGCGCGTTCTGGACCCTGATGATCCTGATCGGCATCGCCTGAGGCGGGCCCGCCCGGGCGGCCCGGGGGCGGTTCGTCCATCTTCCCGATGGGGTCTTCCTCAGGCGTAGGACCTATGATGCCCGGGGCTGCCGCCGTGCGCCCGGAAGCAGTACGGTCTCCGTCACCGGCCGACGCCGAAGGGCGGGGCGGGCCGAGCGAGCGACCACGAGCTGAGGACCGTTACCAGTGACAGTCAGTGCCCAAGAGGCCTCCAGGATCCCGCCGATCGGAGGGCGTCCGCTGATCCCGGGATCCGCGCGCCGCTCCGCGGCTCGGCTCTGGACGTCGGCCCCGGCACTGCTCGCGGGTGAGGCCCTGATCGCCTTCCTGGCCGCCCTGGTGCTCCCCGTGATGGCGAGCAAGTTCCACATGGACCCGCTGGACCGGATCGCCCAGGTGAGCGGTCTCGCCGCGCTGCAGCTGCGGTTCGCGGTCATCGGCTTCCTCCTGCTCGGCGCGGTCGTGCTCGCGATGCGCTTCCGCTCGGGCCGGCACTTCGGCCTGGTGGCCCGGTTCTCCGCGGCCGCCATCGCGGGCCTCGCCAGCGGCTTCGTGGCGGCCGGCGCGGTGATGGCGCTGCTCGGCACGCCCTGGCCGATGTTCGGCCTGAACGGCGACAGCGGGCGCATCGTCGAGTGGGCCCACGCCCTGGCGAACGGCCAGCCCTCGGGCTCGGCGGTCTACCCGCCGGCGCCGCTCTACACCCTGGGCTACTACGCCGAGTGGTTCCGCGGCGGCAACACCGCGTACGCCTTCAAGGACCTCCAGATCCTCGGCGCCGCCGCGTTCGGCCCGCTGGTCTACCTCTCGTGGCGGATGCTGCTCAGCCCGGTCCGGGCGCTCGCCTTCGGCGTGCTGCCGGCCTTCGCCCTGATCGACGCCTACAAGCCGTACAGCCAGACCGTGCTGGTCGTCCTGGTGCCCGTCCTGGTCGCCGTGGTGGTGCACCTGCGCCGGAGCGGGACGGACGGCTGGCGGCTGCTGCTGCTGAAGGCGGTCGGCTTCGGCGCGCTGCTGGGCCTGCTGTTCCTCACCTACTCCGGGTGGTTCCTGTGGAGCGCCATCGGCGTGGTGGTCGCGGCGCTGGCGTACTTCCCCTGGCGTGGCAGCCGGCTCAAGGGCCTGGTCTACCTGGCCGCCACCGTGGCCGCGTTCCTGCTGGTCTGCGGCAGCTACCTGGTGACCATGCTGACCGACGGCCAGGACACCAAGGACCCCAACTTCCGCTTCGACAACTTCACCGACCCGGCGTACTTCCTGATGTGGCGCACGGACATGCCGGGCAAGGTGGGGGACTGGCCGATCCCCGGCGAGTTCGGCGGCATGGACCTGTTCGCCGTGGTGATGTTCGTCGCACTGGGCGCCGCCCTCTGGCTGGGCATCCGCAAGCCGGTGGTCGTCACCATCAGCTGCATGTTCGCGAGCGCCTGGGTGATGCGGATGTACATCGCCTCGCACATGTACGAGACGCAGACGGTCCAGCTCTACACCCGGACCAACAACCAGCTGCTGTACTGCGGCCTGCTGCTGTGCGCCCTGCTGGTCCACCTGGTGTCGCTCCGGCTGGCCGAGCACCGCCGGGTCGCGGGGGCCGACGGGACCGGGGAGGCCGCCGGGACCGGGGGACTCGCCGGAACGCCCCTGCCGGGCCCGCAGGCGGCTGTCGTCGGTACGCTGTTCGCTCTCCTCTTCCTGTTCGGTACGGTCTCGTCGTCGATGTCGGACCGCTACCTGCCGGCCAAGGAGAACACCTACCGCATCCTGCCGTGGGTGTCGCACACCGTGCAGAACCTCGACGGCACCTGCCCGAAGTTCGCGCCGGGTGGGCACTGCTCCAAGACCGGTGACCAGTCATGGCTCAGCATGATCAAGTAACCAGTTCCCGCCCATGAGCCCGAACTGACCCCGAAGGCCCAATCCTGATGATGATCACCGCCGTCAAGAGCCTCGCCGACCGGCTCGCCTCCTCGCCGAGGCGTCTGTGGGCAGTGGCTTTCGCGATCCTGTTCGCCCTGAGTGCGTCCTGGTCGATCGCCACCCCGATCGGCGCCTCGCCGGACGAGCACGCCCACCTCATCCGGGCCGCGGCCGTCGCCCGGGGGCAGGTCGAGGGCCGCGAGGTCATGGTCCCGCACCTGGTGGGCGGCATCGAGGGCCAGTTCGCCGAGACCGGGGTCGAGCTCCCGCGGATCTACCAGGAGCTCAAGGACGTCAACTCCTGCTACGTCTTCAAGCCCGAGACCCCGGCCTCCTGCGCGCCGCGGCTCATCGACCGGCCGGGCGAGGCCCTGGTGACCACCGCGGCCGGCCGCTACCACCCGGCGTACTACTTCGCGGTGGGCTGGCCCAGCCTCCTGGTCCCGGGGGCGAAGGGCTTCTACCTGATGCGCCTGATGTCGGCGCTGATCTGCTCCGCCCTGGTGGCGAGCGCGGTGGTCTCGGCGGCCGAGTGGCGGCGGCGGTCCTTCACCCTGCTGGGCACGGTCACCGCGGCCACGCCGATGGCGCTGTTCCTGTTCGGCATGGTCAACCCGAACAGCCTGGAGATCGCGGCGGGCATCCTGGTCTGGAGCGCCGGGCTGCCGATGCTGATGAACCCGGACCCGCAGCTGCTGAACCGCCGGGTGGCCCGGCTGGGCATCGGCGCGCTGGTGCTGATCAGCATCCGCCCGCTGGGCCTGATCTGGTTCGCCGGAGCCCTGTTCTTCGCGCTGCTGCTGAGCCAGAAGGGCGCGGTGCGCGAAGTGCTCCGCCGCAAGGTGACCTGGCTCTGGGGCGGCCTGGGCGCCCTGTCCGCCGTCGGGGCCCTGGCCTGGTCGTCGAGCCACCCGGACAACTCGATCATCAACACCCCGAGCGACCTCACCCCGCTGGTCGCGGCCCGGAAGACCTTCGACTTCGGGCTGCTGTACATGAAGCAGATGATCGGCTACTTCGGCTGGCTGGACGCGGAGGCGCCGGCCGCGACGCTGCTGGTCTGGTGCGGGGTGGTGCTCGCCCTGGCGATGTTCGCCCTGTGCTACGCCCGGTTCCGGGACGCCCTGGCGATCGTCGGTGTGATGGTCGGCATCGTGGTGATACCGATAGTGGCGCAGGCCATGCAGGCGGCCAAGCTGGGCATGATCTGGCAGGGCCGCTACCTGCTGCCGTTCGCCGTCGGGCTGCCGATCCTGTGCGCCGCGATCTGCCACGAGCGGCTGCCCTGGGGCGGCTTCGCCTGGCGCCGGCTGCTGGTGATCTCCGGCTTCTCGCTGTCCCTGGTCAACGCCGCGGCCTTCCTCTGGGCGCTGCGCCGCAACACGGTCGGCAGCACCGGCCCGCTGCTGATCAACCCGGCCCACTGGTCCCCGCCCGGCACCTGGATGCTGTGGCTGGCCGTGTACACCCTGGCCGCGTTCGCGCTGGGGCTGTTCGCGGCGGTGTCGGACAACCGGGACCGTCCGCTGCCGCAGTCGGCCGGGGCGGCCGACGGCGGTGCCGCGCAGGATCCGCCCCGGCTCGCCGGGGCCCACGCGGAGGCGTAGGGTCGCGGTGCGGGGGCTGCCCGGTTGTGGTAGGGAGCCCCGCCCCGGCCCGGTTCCCGGGCCGCTTCCGGTGCCGGCCCCGCGACCTGCGGCGTTGCATTTGTTTTGACCGAGCCCGATGCGCTAGGTACGCTCTGACCTTGTGCCTGGGGTGTCCCCGGGTCCTTGTGCGTGCATGCACACCGGTCGCCGCGCCGAGCCGGAGCGCTTCCCAGCGTCCCGCGCGTAGAGCGCCGTCGCTGTACAGCAGCCATGGGATTCCGTGTCGTAACAAGCCCAACACACCCGACCGCGTGGGTCGACCACGGGGCCGTGTGTGAGGGGAGACACCGCAGGTTAGTTCCACCAAGCCTTGGCACACAGAAAACGGAGAAACGGTGCCTACGATCCAGCAGCTGGTCCGAAAGGGCCGGCAGGACAAGGTCGAGAAGAACAAGACTCCCGCGCTGAAGGGTTCCCCGCAGCGCCGTGGGGTCTGCACGCGTGTGTACACGACCACCCCGAAGAAGCCGAACTCGGCTCTCCGCAAGGTCGCCCGTGTGCGCCTCACCAGCGGGATCGAGGTCACCGCTTACATCCCGGGCGAGGGCCACAACCTGCAGGAGCACTCCATCGTGCTGGTGCGCGGTGGTCGTGTGAAGGACCTTCCTGGTGTCCGCTACAAGATCATCCGCGGTTCGCTTGACACCCAGGGTGTCAAGAACCGCAAGCAGGCTCGCAGCCGCTACGGCGCCAAGAAGGAGAAGTAAGAATGCCTCGTAAGGGCCCCGCCCCGAAGCGCCCGGTCATCATCGACCCGGTTTACGGCTCCCCGGTCGTCACCCAGCTGGTCAACAAGATCCTGCTGCACGGCAAGCGTTCCACCGCTGAGCGGATCGTCTACGGCGCCCTCGAGGGCGTCCGTGAGAAGACCGGCTCGGACCCCGTCGTGACGCTGAAGCGCGCGCTGGAGAACGTCAAGCCGGCCCTCGAGGTCAAGTCCCGCCGTGTCGGTGGCGCGACCTACCAGGTTCCGGTCGAGGTCCGTCCGGGCCGCGCCAGCACCCTGGCGCTGCGCTGGATGGTCGGGTACTCCCGCGCCCGTCGCGAGAAGACCATGACCGAGCGCCTGATGAACGAGATCCTCGACGCCAGCAACGGCCTGGGCGCTTCCGTGAAGCGTCGCGAGGACACCCACAAGATGGCCGAGTCCAACAAGGCCTTCGCGCACTACCGCTGGTAGTCCGTACCCCGTCACTAGACAGAGAGAGAACGAGCCACAATGGCTGCAACCTCCCTTGACCTCGCCAAGGTCCGCAACATCGGGATCATGGCGCACATCGACGCGGGCAAGACCACCACCACCGAGCGGATCCTGTTCTACACCGGTGTGTCGTACAAGATCGGTGAGGTCCACGATGGCGCTGCCACCATGGACTGGATGGAGCAGGAGCAGGAGCGCGGCATCACGATCACGTCGGCCGCGACGACCTGTCACTGGACGGTCGACGACGCCGACCACACCATCAACATCATCGACACCCCGGGTCACGTCGACTTCACCGTCGAGGTGGAGCGTTCGCTGCGCGTCCTCGACGGTGCCGTGACGGTGTTCGACGGTGTCGCCGGTGTCGAGCCCCAGTCCGAGACCGTGTGGCGGCAGGCTGACCGCTACGGCGTCCCGCGCATCTGCTTCATCAACAAGCTGGACCGCACGGGCGCGAACTTCTTCTTCTGCGTCAAGACCATCGTGGACCGCCTCGGCGCCACCCCGCTGGTCATGCAGCTCCCGATCGGTGCCGAGTCGGACTTCCAGGGCGTTGTCGACCTGGTCCGCATGAAGGCGCTGGTCTGGTCCGCCGAGGCCGCCAAGGGCGAGATGTACGACATCGTCGACATCCCGGCCGAGCTGCAGGAGCAGGCCGACGAGTACCGCGAGGCGCTCATCGACACGGTCTCGAACGTCAGCGACGAGATCATGGAGCTCGCCCTCGAGGGCGAGGAGATCCCGGTCGAGCTGCTGCAGGCCGCGATCCGCAAGGGCACCCTGAACTCGGACTTCACCCCGATCTTCTGCGGTACCGCCTTCAAGAACAAGGGCGTCCAGCCCCTGCTCGACGCGGTCGTCAAGTACCTGCCGTCCCCGCTGGACATCGAGTCCATCGAGGGCACCAAGCCGGGCGACGACAGCGTCAAGATCTCCCGCAAGGCCTCGGACGACGAGCCGCTCGCCGCGCTCGCGTTCAAGATCATGTCGGACCCGCACCTCGGCAAGCTCACCTTCGTCCGGGTCTACTCGGGCCGCCTGGAGTCCGGCACCTCGGTGCTGAACGCCGTCAAGGGCAAGAAGGAGCGCATCGGCAAGATCTACCGCATGCACGCGAACAAGCGTGAGGAGATCGACTCGGTGGGCGCCGGCGACATCATCGCCGTCATGGGCCTGAAGCAGACCACCACCGGTGAGACGCTGTCCGACGAGAAGAACCCGGTCATCCTGGAGTCCATGGACTTCCCGGCCCCGGTCATCCGCGTCGCGATCGAGCCCAAGTCCAAGGGTGACCAGGAGAAGCTGGGTGTTGCCATCCAGCGTCTCGCCGAGGAGGACCCGTCCTTCCAGGTCAACACGGACGAGGAGACCGGCCAGACCATCATCGCGGGTATGGGCGAGCTGCACCTCGAGGTGCTGGTCGACCGTATGCGCCGTGAGTTCAAGGTCGAGGCCAACGTCGGCAAGCCGCAGGTCGCGTACCGCGAGACCATCCGCCAGGCGGTCGAGCGCATCGACTACACCCACAAGAAGCAGACCGGTGGTTCCGGTCAGTTCGCCAAGGTGCAGATCGCGATCGAGCCGCTCGAGCAGGCCGAGGGCTACGAGTTCGTCAACAAGGTCACCGGTGGCCGCGTTCCGCGGGAGTACATCCCGTCGGTCGACGCCGGTTGCCAGGAGGCCATGGAGTTCGGCATCCTCGCCGGCTACCCGCTGCAGGGTGTCCGCGTGAGCCTGCTGGACGGCCAGTCGCACGACGTCGACTCCTCCGAGCTCGCGTTCAAGATCGCCGGTTCGATGGCCTTCAAGGAAGGCGCGAGGAAGGCCAAGCCGGTCCTCCTCGAGCCGATGATGGCCGTCGAGGTCACCACGCCCGAGGACTACATGGGCGACGTGATCGGCGACATCAACTCTCGCCGTGGCCAGATCCGGTCCATGGACGAGCGTCACGGTGCCCGCGTCGTCACGGCGCTGGTGCCCCTCTCCGAGATGTTCGGCTACGTCGGTGACCTGCGCAGCAAGACCTCTGGTCGCGCGAGCTACTCGATGCAGTTCGACTCGTACGCCGAGGTTCCGAAGAACGTGGCGGACGACATCATCGCCAAGGCCAAGGGCGAGTGACGTCCCGATAATCGGGACGATTACGAAGCCTTAGGCTATTCGGAGGCGTCCCGGGAGGATCCGGTCGGATCCTCCCGGGAGCCTCCGGCCCCCCCACCAGCGGGACGGCACGGGATGTCCTCCGGGCAACCCGCACCAAAACCGATCAAAGACCAACTGGCGTCAGCACGGCGTACAGGAACTGTCCTCAGGAGGACTCAGTGGCGAAGGCGAAGTTCGAGCGGACGAAGCCCCACGTCAACATCGGCACCATCGGTCACATCGACCACGGCAAGACCACGCTGACCGCGGCCATCACCAAGGTGCTGCACGACGCGTACCCGGACCTGAACCCCTTCACGCCGTTCGACCAGATCGACAAGGCCCCGGAGGAGCGTCAGCGCGGTATCACCATCTCGATCGCGCACGTCGAGTACCAGACCGAGGACCGTCACTACGCGCACGTTGACTGCCCGGGTCACGCCGACTACATCAAGAACATGATCACCGGTGCCGCCCAGATGGACGGCGCCATCCTGGTGGTCGCCGCCACCGACGGCCCGATGCCGCAGACCAAGGAGCACGTCCTCCTGGCCCGCCAGGTCGGCGTTCCGTACATCGTTGTCGCCCTGAACAAGGCCGACATGGTGGACGACGAGGAGATCCTGGAGCTCGTCGAGCTCGAGGTCCGTGAGCTGCTCTCCGAGTACGAGTTCCCGGGCGACGACCTGCCGGTCGTCCGCGTCTCCGCGCTGAAGGCCCTCGAGGGCGACGCCGAGTGGGGCCAGAAGCTCCTCGGCCTGATGAAGGCTGTCGACGAGAGCATCCCGACCCCGGCCCGCGCCGTGGACCAGCCGTTCCTGATGCCGATCGAGGACGTCTTCACGATCACCGGTCGTGGCACCGTCGTCACCGGTCGCATCGAGCGCGGCATCCTCAAGGTCAACGAGACTGTCGACATCATCGGCATCAAGGAGACCAAGACCACCACCACGGTCACCGGCATCGAGATGTTCCGCAAGCTGCTCGACGAGGGCCAGGCCGGTGAGAACGTCGGTCTGCTGCTCCGTGGCATCAAGCGCGAGGACGTCGAGCGCGGCCAGGTCATCATCAAGCCGGGTTCGGTCACGCCGCACACCGACTTCGAGGCCCAGTCGTACATCCTGTCGAAGGACGAGGGTGGCCGTCACACCCCCTTCTTCAACAACTACCGCCCGCAGTTCTACTTCCGTACCACGGACGTGACCGGCGTCGTGACCCTCCCCGAGGGCACCGAGATGGTCATGCCGGGCGACAACACCGCCATGACGGTCGCGCTGATCCAGCCGATCGCCATGGAGGAGGGCCTGAAGTTCGCCATCCGTGAGGGTGGCCGCACCGTCGGCGCCGGCCAGGTCACCAAGATCATCAAGTAATTGACGATCTGACCTGCCTGCCTCGTACAGGCTCGTCCGCACCAAACAGGAACTCCTCGACCTGCTCACCGACGCGGTGATGGGCTCCGCCGAGCCCCCGCC